>CAYMGA010000048.1:0-7814 GCA_964389865.1 uncultured Nitratifractor sp. | reverse complement strand
ATTTGCAAAAGAGGAGTCTATTCCTTTATATTTACAACCTTGGTGGTTAGATAGTGTATGCAGTAGTAGTGATTTAAACTGGGATGTTATTTTATATAAAAAAGGTGAACATATTTGGGGGAGTTTTGTTTATATAACTAAATATAAAATGGGTTTTAAAATTATGACTACTCCTAAACTAACGCAGATAACTGGCTTATATATTAAATATCCTAAAAATCAAAAGTATTCAAAAAAAATATCTTGGGAAAAAGAGATAATGAACTATTTTATAAATAAACTACCAGATTTTGATTTTGTAAACATTACTTTTCATCATAGTATTACAAATTGGCTACCATTTAAATGGGCAGGTTTTAAACAATCTACAATTTATACTTATGTAATAGAAGATTTAAAAGACTTAAATAGAGTATATAAAAATTTTGATCATGTGGCTAGAAATAATATAAAAAAAGCTATAAAAAATGGTATAGAGATAGTTGATAGTGATAATATTGAGAAATTTTATGAAGTAAATAAAATTACATTTACAAATCAAGGTATAAAAGTTCCTTATAGTTTAAATTTTATAAAAAAATTATACTATGAAGGGAAAAGAAATAATTCTGTTAAAATGAAATTTGCAATTAAAGATAATAGAGTTTATAGTGTAATGCTATCATTTTATGATAAAAAAACATTATATACAATTGCTGCAAGTTCAGATAGAAGAATAAATACTTTTGGTGCAGAATATTTACTCTATTGGGAAATGATGAAATTTGCATCAAAAAAAGGGTTAAGTTTTGATTTTGAAGGTTCAATAATTGAGAGTATTGAAAAGAGAAATAGATCCTTTGGTGCAACTCAAAAAAGATATTTTGTAATTACTAAAAATAACTCCCTTCTATTGGGTATAAGAAGTTTTATTAAAGATGTTAAAAGTATAAAAACAATATAAGTAGTAAAAAATTAAAATCGAATATAGTACTAAGGAGGTGTAAGTGTAGAGGTGTTAAGGGTTAGAGACAGTAAAGTGATAATATGATGTTACTTTCTATATATTTCTTCTCCTCTACTCCTGTACTCTTTTGAAATTTATCGAACATTCCCAACTATTTTCAGAAAATGCCTATAATAAGGGACTTTAGGGAATGTTTGATTTATTTGTGTTCAATTTTTACTAACTTGAGCTCGATAGAATATCATAGTTAAAGAAGCCAAAGAATGTAAAGAAATTTTAAATAAAATTCGTAAGATTATCCAAAGCTAATTCAAGAATTTTATTTAGAAAAGAGTGCCCATTTTCGGCTTCTCTTTGGGCTTTATGAGCTTTTATGCCGATTCAAATTTTTTTGAATTAAGCAGTTAGTCCTGTCTTGTGCTTACACTCTCTTTGAAAAAAAATAAGATTAAGCTTATAAAGCTGTGGCTATGAAAAAAGCTTTATGCAGTTAGCTTTTAGCAGTGAAATAAAGCTTATTTCATTGGCATTGGGTTTAAAAGGTGAATACCTTTTAGTTATGAGTTTGTTCTATCTTTTCTATTTTTTCACAACTATTTTTAGCTAAAAGATAACCAATATATAACCCTAATAAACCTGTTAATATTGCACATAATATAATTTGAGATAAAATTTCTAACATAACTATTCTCCTATTAATATAAATTCTACGCGTCTATTTTTAGCCTTATTTTCGGCACTATTATTTGGAACTAATGGTTTACTCTCTCCATATCCTTTTGTAGTAAATCTATTACCATCTAATCCAAACTCTACTAAAGCTTTTTTTACAGCATCTACTCTCTCTTGAGATAGTTTTAAGTTATATTGTGCATCTCCATCACTATCTGTATAACCATCAATCTCTAATTTAGTATCTGGATATTTTTTAAGAATAATATATATTTTCTTAATTGTTTCGATACCTTTTTGAGTAATAGTTGAGCTATCTACTTCAAACTCTATATTTTCTATTTTTAGAACATCTTGAATTTCTTGAACAACTTTTTTCTTCTCTTCTTCAATAGTGATATTCTTCTGCACTAGAGTAGAATTAGTTTGATTGTGTTCACTTTTTACTTTACTTTGAGACTTAGCTTTTGCATCTACTAGATTGGTAGTAGTATTTTTTTCATTTATATTGCTATCTTTAGAGTTTTCTATTTTATCTGAGTTAGCATCTTTATTTGTATTTTTTAAAGCTGGTTTAGAATTAGGATTTAGTGGGTCTGTTTTTAAAGTCTTTTCTGTAATATTATCAAATCCATCACCATCACTGTCGTTATGGACAGAACTATCATCAGAATCTAGTTCATCTACTACACCATCTTTATCTCTATCTTTTTTAGCTGATTCTATAATATCACTTACACCATCTTTATCGCTATCTTTGTTAAACTCATCTCCATCTAATTTACCATCGCCATCACTATCTTTATTAAATGGGTCACTATTGACTTTTTCTTCATCACTATTTAATACACCATCTCCATCTATATCTGTATCATTACTATCTGCAATTTTGTCACCATCTAAATCAGCTACTTTAACTATCTCTTTAGAGTTAGTTGAAGTTTTAGTTAATATTTCTTTATCTGAAGTATGAGTAAAACAACATAGTAGAATTATAGCAATTAATGCACACAGAGCTATTTTTAATTTACTACTGCACATCCTATCCCCTTTTTTTGATATTCTTAATTATATCATAAAAAAGAGATAGATATTACAAAGAGGGTTAAATTTTTATTTTTTTACTTCTGATGCTTTATGAACCACTGTTGTAAGTCCTAAAAGTTTCCAAGCTTGGAGTCCATCTCTGTAATAGAATAGTTTTTCTTTAGGATAACCTTTTTTTACTAAATTATCTATTAGTCTAACAGAAGCTTCACACCAAAGACCTGAACAAAATACTGCTAAATCTTTTGCATTTGTAAAGTCATAACTACCATCAGAATTTATTTTAGTACCTAAAGCTTTAAAAAGAGTATCTTGAATTTTTTTTGAGTTGGTTCTAGTAATAGAATCTGGTATATTAATTGCTCCTGGTATTGTCTCGATTAAAAATCTTCTTTTATCTCTTGCATCAACTAAAATACCCTTTTTAGTATATACTTTATTTTTAATAAAATCTATAAGCTCAAGTTCACCTATAGTTTTAACACCTTTAACTGGATGTAATTTTGTTATGCAATGAGGAGGACAAATCCTAGATGTTTTAACAAAGTCATCTGTTAATTTATTTGCTGTATCTTGTATTCTCATTATCTTAACATTAACACCATTATCTTTAATATTGATATATGGTGTATCTTCTGTTAATTTAACCAATACATTAGAATTTGAGAATAAAACCCCAGTTAGTACACTTAGTGTAAATATTAACTTTTTCATTTAATTTCCTTGTTGTTTTATATACTCTTCATCAACTGGAACTCTCAATTTCATTCCAACATAAATTCTATTTGGATTCTTTACTAAACCAGGATTTGCTTCATATATTTTAGTATAAGCAGAAGCTCTTCCATATGCTTTATAAGCTAAAGAGCTAAGAGTATCACCTTTTTTTACAACTATAAATCTAAGCTCTTTTTCTCTCTCTTTTACATCTTGTTCTAAAGCTTTTTTATATTTAAAGTTTTTTTCCTCTTTTTTGACCTCTTCTGTTTGTAAAATAGCATCAATTTCAGATGATAGTTTAGCTAACTCATCATCTCCACCACTATTTTGTTTAATAATAACTTTATTAAATGTATCAACTTTTTTAGCTGATTGGTTAGCTTTTACATCTTTAAGATTCTTGCTACTAACTTGCTCATTTTGTAGAGTATCAGTTTGAGCATTAGATAACTGGCTCATTAAGGTAGTATCTTGACTATTAGATACACTACTCTTTTTAGTTTTAGTTTTAGTTTGAGCCGAAGTATTAGCTTTTGCTAACTCTTGTGCAACTAATTTAGCAATTTTAGCTAAATCTTCTTGAGATAAACTTTTACCTCCAGCTGCTGCAGATGCTGCTGTAGCAATTGAACTATCTTTTTTTACAGCTTCTGTTTTAACAGGTTTTGGTGTCTCTTCTGCTACTAAACTCTCTAACTCTTTAACTGTTGAATCATCTACTTTTTTATTTGATGTATTATTAGTAGTAACAACTTGTGCTACTTTAGTTGTTGTAATATTTTTATTTACTGGAACTTCAGTTTGTACACTTTTTACAACTGGTGCTTTAGAGACTTGCTGATTTCCACTATTACCAAAATATCTACCCCCTAAAAATGCTATTACTCCTAATGCTATTATAAAAAGTATAACTAGTAATATAAGAATTGTGTATAAAAACTTCTTATCATTACCACCACTTGAATTTATTACTAAAGGCTCACTTCCACTAGCGCCTATTAAGTCGTCTAAACTTCTATTTTTATCATCCATTTTATACCTCCTAGTAATCAGTTGAATTTTCTATTATTGAAACTGCCCTATTCATCTCTTTTAGAAGAATAGGGTTAACCTTTAATAGTAAGGTTAACTCTTTATTAGAGAGTTTCTCCTTACTATAAAAAGGTTTAATCTTTTGCCACATAGCTTTTACTTTAATTAACTGTTTTTTAATTGTTTCATTTGTAACTTTTGGTAGTTGCATTTTATTAGAACCATCAATTAAAGCGTTCAAAGAGTTATCAAAAATATTAACACTTTTTTTAACTTCATCTTTAGCTTTTGTATTATTTAACTTTAAATACTCTAATAACTCTTTTGTCATTTTTTGTGTTAACATTCTCTCTCTACCAGCTATATTTACTATTTTTAATTTAGCCTTTTCTATATAACTAATATTTTTTGCACTACTATTTTCTAAAATAGATACTAATTTATCAGACTCTTTTAAGAGTTTAATATTAGTTTTTTCTATTATATTTATTGCATTTTTATCTTTTCCTAAACTTTTTTCTAAATTAATCGTTGCTGTTTTAAATGGATTCCAAACTGTTTTTATTTTATCAATCTGAGTTAAAGCATCTTTTTGATTTATAGGAGATAGTTTTAACTCTTTATCTCCATTAATAAAACCATTTAATGTTTTATCATAAAGAGAAACATATTTATTTAATTGTTTACAACTATTAGGCATAAGTTTTAAAGAACATTCAATTGCTAATTTAGAAATTCTTTGAGTTAGCATCCTTTGTTTACCTGCTAAATTAATTAAATGTTTACTACTACTCTTTTTATTCATAAAACCATTAATTAATGTATTTAGTTTCATTATTTGCTTTTGTCTATTTAAAGATTTTACATATAATTCTACTGCTTTATTCATCTCTATTTTTGTTTTATCTAAATTAACTATTAACTCTTTTGTTAAATTTTGATTCTCTTTATCTTTAATGACTTTAGGAATTAAACTTTTTGCTTTTTGCCAAGATATTTTTGTAACATTTAGCTGTTTTACTATTTTAGGTAATTTTGTTCCTATTAAATTTAATTCTTTATCTCCATTTAATAGACCTTGTAATGTTTTATCAAATAATGCAATAGACTCTTTTAAATCTTTTATTGCAACTTGTTTATTTATATTAGCTTGATATAGTAATATATCTTTTGCAATTTTTTCTGTTAGCATTCTTTGTTTACCTGCTAAATTAATATCATTTGCCATTTTTAGTTTACTGGTTTTACTATCTCCTAATTTAGAGTAAAGTGTTACTACATCATTCATCTTTTTTAAAAGAGGTATATTATTGTTATCTATAAATGTAAAGCTGTTATGATTTATATTTTTCATTGTATAGACACTTTTAACTACTTTATAAAAAGGTTTCCATAATTTCTTTACTTCTTTTAATTTGGCTTCTATTTTATGATTATTAGATTTTACTAAACCTAAATTTTTATCTCCATTTAATAATCCATTTAAAGTTTTATCAAATAAAGCAGAACTCTCTTTAAGACTATTTCTAGTCTTTTCTATATCTATACCTATATATAAAAGTAGAGACTCTTTAGTAATCTTTTGAGTTAACATTCTTTGCTTTCCGGCTAAGTTTATTGCAGTAGCAAGTTCTTTATCGCTCATTCCAAACAGTGTTGCAGATAAAATCAATATTGCTACAATTACTCTTTTCATAAATATTCCTATTTTTTATTATTTAATACTGTTAATCCAAGGATTTGCCAATACTGCATACCACCTCGGTAATATTTAATTTTATCTTTTGGATAGCCTATCTCTAATAGATGCTCCATCGCTCTAACACCTTGCTGACACCAAGGACCATTATCAAAAACTACTAACTTTTGAGCATCTTTAAAATCCCACTTACCATTTACTTCTTTAGCACCCAAAATCGGTAATACTTGTTTTAAGTACTCTTTAGATGTTTTAGGGTTAAGAATAGAAAATGGTAAATTTATAGCCCCAGGAATTGTCCCTTCTTTATACCATTTAGGTAATCTTGCATCTACTAAAACACCTGTATTATTACTTACTTCATTCTTTAAAAAGTTTAACATTTCAATTTCACCATATGTCTCTATCCCTTTTATTGGTTCAAAAGGTTGAACACAAAATGGAGGACATGGTCTTGATGTTTTTGTATATGAATTTCTTAATTTATGATTGGTATCTTGTATTCTTTTTATTCTAACAGCCTCTCCCATAACATCAACATCTACATATGGTATATCTTTTGTTATTTTAACCTTATAATCTTCTGCCTCATTAGCATTAATACTATTTATAGTAAATAAAGATAATGCCAATATTAGTGAGCTTTTTAAAAGACTCATCTACTACTCCTTTAAAGTAATTAATCAAATATTACCATAAAATCTAAGCTACAATAAAAAATATTTCATTATTGTATATTTTTTTATGATAGTTTTGATATTTAAAATGATACCATAATATTCGTCTATTAGCAAAATTTTATATTTTTTATAATATAATTATATTTTAATACGATTTAATCGTATTAAATGACTAAATAAAGAAAGATTCTTATCATATTTTTTTATTAAACTCTTAATTTGTAAACTTAAAATCTTAATTTAAATAAAAAAATATATTTAAATAATGTAATTTTTATAGTATAATGCTAAATGAAATTAGCTTTAAAAGGTTTATTAATGAGAGTTAAACATATTATATTATCATTATTTACTATTAATAGTTTAAATAGTGCAGCTTTAGAGACTCTTTCAAAACAAAATATATCTAATACTCCAGATAAATTTGAGAAGGCAACTACTAAAGTTCCAACAAAATCTACAAATTTATCTTCAAAATTAACTATTTCTGAAGCAACACTACAAGCTATAAATAAGATTAGAACAAAACCTCAAACTTGTGCACCTGCAACACATATTTTAAAATGGAATCAAAGATTATATTATTTTGCAAAAGAGCATTCTATTGATATGGCAGTATCTGGTAAATTATCACATAATGGTTCAGGGAAAGAGACAGATTTAACAGCAATTAGACTTAAATTAACTAGAGGTAGCACATTTTTTGAGAGAGTAAATCAAAAAAAAGATTCTAAAAATATTGTTAGTGGAGAGTTGATTATACGAAGTGATATACACTTATTAAAAAATCCAAAAGAGTTAATGAATTATTGGATAAAAAATCCAAAAAATTGTAAAATTATGATGGACCCTAGATTTACAGATGTTGCTTTAGCTAAAGTTATAAGTAATAAAGATAATAAATCTTACTGGACAATGCTTTTTGCAGGGAAAAGAGAGAAAAAGTAATTACTTTATTTATATGGAGTATAGTAGTAAAGGTGAAGAGGTGTATAGGAAATAATATTTAAGTAGTAAC
>CAYMGA010000047.1:0-7870 GCA_964389865.1 uncultured Nitratifractor sp. | reverse complement strand
CACTCTCAACAAGTCCAAGGCTTACCATTTCGCCCCCAAGTTTTGCAAAACGGCTATATCGGTCAACTATGGTTAAGAAACCATCTTCGTCTATGTGCCCTTTGTCGCCTGTTACATACCATCTTATGCCATCAATCTCTTTTATTACCTCTTTGGTTTTTTCTGGCTGTGCAATGTAGCCTTTCATAATTTGTGTTCCACCAATTAGTATCATACCATCTTCGCCAACAGGTAACTCTTTAAAGCTATCTGGGTCAACAATCTTAAAGCTACTACCAGGTAGAGGCAAACCAACAGTGCCAGGTTTATTGCTAACTTGAATAGTAAAGTCATCAATCATTAAGACATCGTGGAAGTTTGCAGAGGCAACTGGTGTTGTCTCGGTAGCTCCATAGCCCTCTAGCACCTCTTTATTAAATCTATCTTTAAAAGCTTTTGCTACATCTTTAGGTAGCTTTTCTGCTCCTGCAATTACATATCTTAAATCTTTAAACATTAGTGGGTGAATTTTTCTATTTCTTGTATATAATCTTAAAAAAGTTGCAGTTGCACAAAGGATTGTTCCTCTATATTTAGCTGCTATTTTTCCAATACCAAGCCCATCTGTTGGGTCTGGATGACACGCTAAAGGCATAGCTTCAACCAGAGGTAGAAGTGTTGTAACTGTTAATCCAAATGAGTGAAAAATCGGTAAAGTTCCAAGCATTACATCATCATCTGTTGCATTTAATAGACTTGAGATTTGCTTAATATTACCCATTATATTTTGATGAGTCAACTCTATACCTTTTGGTATTCCTTCGCTTCCACTACTAAATAAAATTGCAGCAGTATCACTTATTTTACTACTCTTTATAAATATTGCACTCAAAATTGGAGTTGGCAAAAATTTTGCAGCTAAAAAGTAAGCTATACTCTTTGTTTTACTAAGCTCTTTTTTTACATCTTCTATATAGATAACATTTACCTCTTTTAAAATATTATCTAAATTAAATCCTTTATCTTTTAATTTTGAAATAAACTGTCTTGCTGTTATTATAGTTTTAATTTCAGCAATATCAATAGCATGTAGTAAGCTCTTTTCTCCTGCAGAGTAGTTTAAGTTTACAATAGTTTTACCAAGGCTAAGTATTGCCATATTTACTAAAGCCCCACCAGCAGTGCTTGGCATTATAATACCTATATTTTGTTCATCAATTTTTGACTTTAAGTTATTTGCAATTAAAAGAGTTGCTGTGATAAATTTATATCCACTAAGTTCAGCTCCAGTTGAGTCACTTACACACAATGCACTACCAACCTCTTTAGCCGATTTTATCCAAGATTTCTGAATTGGTAAAAGTCTAGCAGAGTAGTTTTGCCAAGCTGGTATAGAGATTTTAAATACCTCTTTTTTCACCTCTTTTGCACTACTTTTAATACTCATAGGCTTTCCAAAAGTTACAGATATATCTTTATCACCCCTTTTTTTAAGCCTTTTTGATGCGTAAGAGAACTCATCTTCCCAAAGTCCTCTAAGGTAAAATGGTATAATTATTGCATCTTTTTCATCTAAATTAGAACATGCAACCTCAAAACCTCTTTTAAATTCACTTAAATGCCCATTTCTTGTGATATGTCCTTCTGGGAATAGAGCTACTGTATCACCACTTTTTAGTGCTTGTGTAACACTGCTTAAAGCATTCTTACTACCACGAGTCGAGATTGGAATAACTTTAAAAAACTTAAAAAATGGTTTTAAATACCATCTATTGTAATATATCTTATCCATTACAAATCGAATCTGTTTAGGATATGCAATTTGCAATATTGCCCAATCTAAAAAGGAGATATGGTTACCAAGCAGTAAAATACCTTTGCCTTCTAAATCTACTAAGTTATTTAATCCATCTACATCTACTTTGTATCTGACTCTAATTAATAATCTTACAATATATCTCACAATAGATTGAGGAAGCTTTATAAATGTATAACCCATACCAATAAATGCAACTGTAGCAGCACTTATAATAAGAGCTTTTGCTGGAATATTTAAATATGCAAAAATAGCAGTAACTATTAAAAATATAAACATACTAACATTTTGCATAAAATTGTTACCAGCAAGAACCATACCTAAATTTTTTGTTGGTGTTGCAAATTGAATTAGTGAATTTAAAGGGACTATAAACAACCCTGCAAAAAATCCAAAAGTAAAAATATCAAAACCTATAAATTTAAGATTATGAAGTGTTGGTAAAATATATAAAGAGATTGCAACACCTAAAGCACCAATTGGTATTAAGCCTGTCTCTATATATCTTCTACTAAATCTTCCAGCAAAGAGTGAGCCAAATACGATACCAACGCCACTTAAAGCTAATAATCCTTGTGCAACTACTGTATTTGTAATACTTAAAGTCTCTTTTAAATACTCGCCAAATACTGCTACTACAACTTGAGAGATACCCCAAATTACACTTAAACCAATAATACTAAGCCAGATGGCCTCTTTAGATTTTATCAATCTAATATTTTCTCTTAAATACTCTAATTTACTATACTTTTTTATATCAAAAGATAAACTAGCATCCTCTAAAAGCCTTGCATTTTTAGCTAAATGTTTAGCAAAAAGATACTCTAATATAGAAGAGCCAACAAGAATAAATCCAAGTGGTGCAATAGCTTGAAGGTAATCTTTTGTAGTTACTTCATTTCCACTTAATAAATTCTCAAAAAAGATACTATAAATTAAAGCACCGGCTAATATTGCAACAATTACTACAGCTTGAACAACTCCATTTGCTTCTGCTAAGCCATCTTCTCCAACCATCTCTTTTATTATTCCATACTTAGCAGGTGAATATATTGCACTTTGAGCCGCTAAAATAAAAGTAAAAATAAATGCAACCCAAAACCATCCCATATAGTAAGAGATTGTAATAAAAATTGTAATTACAATTGCAGCCAAAGAGGCATACTCTATAACTTTTAATTTATTATATCTATCGCTAATAAATCCAGCAGGAGAGAAAAGGAAAATAAATGGTAATAAAATTAGAGCATTTACAAGAGCTGTTAAAATCATTAAAGTAGAGCCATCATAAACTTTAAAGATTGTATTTTGTATAATAATCTTATGCCCTAAATCGGTTAATGAATTTAAAAAAACTATGATAATATACGATAAAAACCCAGGTATTAAAAATAACTTTTTCATACTTTATCCTTAACTCTACTGTAATGCTCTTTTATAGTTGCATTATTAAAAATATATGGTTTTAGATTGAGTATTATATCAAATAAAAATAGATACCTTTGATTATGTGCTTTAGTATCATCTTTTAGTAATTGAGTGCCTAAATCATTCTCTAATATAGCTAACTCTTTTGCTACCTTTACATATTTATCTATTAAAGAGGTATCAAAATTTAACTCTTTTGCCTCTTTTAATAAGTTGATAATTTTTAACTCTTTTTTACTAAATTTGTTATTATAATTATAGATATATCCTTTGTCTATAAACTCTTGTAGCTCATCTTCTGTAATTTGTGCCATTTGTAAAAGAGTTTTTTTATCAATATCTCTTTTGTCAATATTAACAATCATCTTTATTGAGTTTATAAGTTGTTCAAAAGAGTTATCAAAATTAAAGATATTCTCTTCAAAAATACTCTTAATTTGGGCAATTGAGTATGATAACTCATTTTGTAAATACTTTATAAACTTTACTCTATCTACACAACTTTGGTCATATAAATGGACATTAGGTTTAATCTTTTTAGGCTCAGGTAGTAAACCCTCTTTTACATAGTAGAGTAGGGTAGATTTACTCTCACCTGTTAACTCTATTAACTCTTTCATCTTTAAACTCATTTGTAAACCTTAATATTAGGGGGTATAGGTGTAGAGGTGTGAAGGGGGTAGAGATAAAAATTAATAATATAATGCTACTTTCTATACACCTTTACTCCTATACTCCTTTGAAAGTTATTTTTATTTAATTTTTACTAGCTACTTAAAAGTATATCATAATTAACTATAAAGTGTCAAGTGTTACCTTATACTTTCTAAAGCTATTTATAATCTTTTATTGCTAAAATAGATTTAAAAAGTTTGGAGATTTAATATGCAAAGTAAAGATTTTTTTAACCCAAATGGAGATGCAATATTAGATGAGACTCTATTTGGTGCTAATCCAACAGGATTTGTTGATTTTAATAGACCAAAGTATAAATGGAGTACAAATATCTATGATTTAATGAATGCAAATACTTGGTTTCCTAGCGAAGTTAATACATCTGGAGAGAAAAAAGCTTTTGAGAAGTTAAGTGATAACGAAAAAGAGATATATAAATTAACTTTTGCACAACTTAGCTTTAATGATTCTGCTCAAGAGGAGTATTTAGCAGACTTTAGAAGATTAGCAACTAATAAAATTGTTAAATCTACTCTAACTTTACAAATGATGCAAGAGGTAAATCACTCTAAATCATATGCTGTATTATTAGATGCTGCTGGTAACTCAAATGAAGTTTTTGACCTTTATAAAACAAATGATGCATTAAAGAGAAAAAATCAAAGAATTGCAGAGCAGTTTGCTAAATTTATAGATGGTAATAGTGCTGAAGAGATGCTACTATCAGCAATGGCAAGTGTAAATTTAGAAGGTATTTATTTTCTATTAGGATTTAGCTATATCTATGTTTTAGGCGATAAAGTCCCAGGTGCTAGAGATATGATTAAATTTATTAGTAGAGATGAGTTAAATACTCACCTGCCACTATTTGCAAATATATATAAAACTCTTCAAAAAGAGAATAAAATATCAGCATCTATAATAGATAAAAGTTATGAGATGATTCAAGAAGCAGTAGATATTGAACTTGAGTATGGTAAATATTTAATAGAAAATTACTCTATTATGGGACTTAGAGAAGATTTAATTACAAATACAGTCCATAATTATGCAAATGATAGATTAATAAAAATTGGGCTAGAGCCAATATTTCCAAAAACAGAGACAACATATCTTCAAAAGCTTGTAAATAAGCATCTATCAATGAATGATGTTAAACAAAACTTCTTTGAAACAAATGTAACAAATTATGCTAAAAATAGTATAGATTTTGATGATTTTTAACATAAAAGTAATATATGAGGGACTCTTTATGCTATAATAGTTATCAAAAAGGTTTAAAGTATGAAAAGAGTTATTGCTTTAATAATTTTGACTATTAATTTAGCCTTATCTTATAACTTAACACCTAAAAATTTTTATTCTACAATTAATAAAAAAAAGGTTGTTTTAGTTAAATTTTGGGCTCCTTGGTGTGTACCTTGTAGTGTATTAAAGCCAGAATTTGAAGAGGCATCAAAAATTGTTTCAAATAAAGCAATAATGGCATCATATAATGTTGATTTACGAAGTAATATACTATTTAAATACCATATCAATATGATTCCAACAATGGTTCTTTTTAAAAATGGTAAAGAGATAGATAGAAGAAACTCTATAATGAGTTCAGAAGATATTGCCCAATGGGTATTAAGTTATACAAAATAGAGGAGAAGATTTGAATTTATTAAAAATATTATTAATGACATTTATGTTTTTAGGTAGTGCTAAAGCTTATCAAGTTACACCAGCTAATTTTAATAACCAAATAAATAGTAGAGGTTATGTATTAGTAGAGTTTTGGGCTCCTTGGTGTGAATCTTGTAGAGCTTTAGCTCCAGAATTTGCTAAATTTGAAAGAGAGTTTAGAGGTAAATTAAAAATTTTAAAATATAATCATGATTTAGGAGGTGAAGCTATAACAAAATATGGCATAGAAGCTCTTCCTACCTTAGTCCTTTTTAAAAATGGTCAAATGGTTAATAAAACAATGTCTGTTTTAGACTCAATTGATATTAAAAATTGGGTAACTTCTAATATGCATTAATTACTATATCTGCTTAATAATAAGCTAAAAGCTAAAGGCATAAAGCTGAAAGCTTTTTTAAGTAGTTAGTAAAAATTAAACACATAAATGACTTTCAAAGGAGTAAAGGTGAAGAGAAAGTAACATCATATTATTAATTTTTATCTATACCCCTTCACACCTCTACACCTATACCCCTTGATATTCGGTTTTAATTTTATGCCTTTAGCTTTTGGCAAATATAATTTCCATAATTTTTAAAAAAAGTTGTAATTTTTATGCAACTTTTATTAAATTGTAACTTTCTAACACAAATTTAGTAAAATATAAGTTATTTTTTTATATAATCTCAAGCCCAAAACAGAAGTTTTGTGGTTATCTGCGTGAAGAGCTTTTATATAGTAAGCACCAATTATATAAGAGCTGGTATGGTATAAACATCGCCAAACCACGCAAACAAAGGGTGCAAAAATAATTAGGAGTATCTTATGAAAGTAAGACCATCGGTTAAAAAGATGTGCGATGATTGTAAAGTAATCAAACGCAAAGGTATTGTAAGAGTGATTTGTAAGAATCCTAAACATAAACAGAGACAAGGATAAGTATGGCTCGTATTGCAGGGGTTGATTTACCAAAAAATAAGAGAATGGAGTATGCATTAACATATATTTATGGAGTTGGTTTACACACTTCTAGAAAAGTTTTAGATGCAACAGGTATTAGTTATGACAAAAGAGTTTATGAATTAAGTGATGCTGAAGCAGCTTTAATTCGTAAAGAGTTACAAGATAACTATATGGTTGAGGGTGATCTTCGTAAGAAAGTAATGCTTGACATTAAGACACTTATGGATCTTGGTAACTATCGTGGTTTAAGACACAGAAGAGGTCTTCCGGTTCGTGGTCAAAAGACTAAGACAAATGCGCGTACTAGAAAAGGTAAGCGTAAGACTGTTGGCGCAGCGTAATTTAGGAGTATTGATAAATGGCAAAAAGAAAAGTTAAAAAACAAGTTGCAAAAGGTGTTGTATATATCGCAGCAACATTTAATAATACTGTAATTACAGTTACTGATGAGATGGGTAATGTTCTAGCATGGAGTAGTGCAGGAAGCCTAGGCTTTAAAGGTAGCAAAAAGTCAACTCCATATGCGGCGCAACAAGCAGTTGAAGATGCTATGACAAAAGCTAAAGAGTATGGCATTAAAGAGGTTGGTATTAAAGTTCAAGGACCAGGTTCAGGTAGAGAGACTGCAGTTAAGAGTGTAGGAGCAATTGAGGGTATTCGTGTAACTTTCTTTAAAGATATTACACCATTACCACATAATGGTTGTCGTCCTCCTAAAAAGCGTCGTGTATAAGACTAATATATAATATATTTATAAGAGAAAAGGTAATTAAATGGCAAGATATAGAGGTCCAAGAGAGAAACTTGAAAGAAGACTTGGTGTTGATTTAGGTTTAAAGGGCGAGAGAAGATTAGCTGGTAAAAGTGCTTTAGTAAAACGACCATATGCACCAGGGCAACATGGTCAACGCCGTGCAAAAATCAGCGAATATGGTATGCAACTTCGTGAAAAGCAAAAAGCTAAATTTATGTATGGTGTTAGCGAAAAGCAATTTAGAACACTATTTAAAGAGGCTGCAAGAAAAGAGGGTAACACAGGGGAGTTATTAATTCAGCTATTAGAGCAAAGACTTGACAATGTAGTTTACAGATTAGGTTTTGCAACTACTAGAGCATTTGCTAGACAACTTGTAAACCATGGACATATTTTAGTTGATGGTAGAAGAGTTGATATTCCATCTTTCCGTGTTAAACCAGGTCAAAAAATTGAAGTTAGAGAAAAGAGTAAAAATAATCCTCAAATTTTAAGATCTATTGAATTAACAAACCAAACTGGTATTGTTGATTGGGTAGATGTAGAAAAAGAGAAACTATTTGGTATTTTTAGTAGAATTCCAGAAA
>CAYMGA010000046.1:1426-7898 GCA_964389865.1 uncultured Nitratifractor sp. | reverse complement strand
AAAAACAAAGTTCTTTTTAAAACGCCTAAAGGTTTTCCACCTTATGAGCCTTATAAGTAATAAGCTAAAATTAAAATCGAATATAATATCAAGGGGTATAGGTGTAGAGGGGTGAAGGAGTAGAGATAAAAATTAATAATATGATATTACTTTCTCTACACCTCTTCTCCTATACTCCTTTGAAAGTTATTAGTGTTTAATTTTTACTAGTTACTTAGTGCGTAAGACCAGTTATTAAAAATGAAACAGGTGCTACTTAACTTAAAAAGTTTTAGGAAAAGGCTTTACGCTTTTTGCTTTAAGCTTTAAGCAAAAAATGTAACATTTATCTTATTTCATTGGCATTTCTCCTATACTCCTTTGAAATTTATTTGTGTTTAAATCTTATACTTATCTAATGTTTTTAATTTTACCTCTTCATCATCTTGAAGTAGTAGTATTAACTCTCCTAAGGTTTTTTGGCTTATTTTAGAGGTGAACATTTGATCATGCATTAAGACTATTATTTGATTTTTTCTAAAAGTTTTACTATTTCTTAGTAACTCTTTGATTCTTTTATAGTGTAGTTGGGCATCTGTTTGTATTATTGTTCCATTTTGTTTGTGTCTTAATTCATAATCCCAACCAAAGAATTTATAATTATCATTTTTACTAATTTGAATAGCAGCTTTTTTAGCATTTGGTTCGCCTTGGGATATATTATCTATAGAGAAAACATTTCTACCTGGTAATCTTGCTAATTTTGAATTTAAAGCTAAAAATTTTTCATTTTTTAAAAAATCTTTTTCTACTACATCACTATCTTTATAAAATTTTTTATAATGAAAGTTTGCATGTGTAAAGCTATGATTTCCTAATATAACATATTTATTAGATTTAAATCTCTCTAAATTTGGCTCTAATCGTTTATCTGTGCTAACTGGTTTTCCTACTAAAAATAGTGTAAATGGGACTTCATAATCTCTTATAATTTGGTCTAAATATTTACTACCAACTAATGGACCATCATCGCTAGTTAAATAAACACTATATTTATAATGGAGTTTCTTTTTATGTATAGGGTGTACTCTATTGCTTTGAAAATACTTATATACAATTAGTGATATATCGACAGCTAAAAAGATAGCTGCTAAAGTTATTAAAAGTTTTTTACTCATTTTACTTCATTTTTTGGAAAACTGTTCCCTCTAAAGATATATTTGCCATTAATCCTACATCATTATATACAATTGCAATTGTATCTTTTTTTATATCTATAGAAGTTAAATCTGTTCCTTTACTCCAAGTTAATATAGCAATATTTCCATCTACTCCTACTTTCCATTCATCTTTATTTATAAATCTCTTAAGTGCCTCTTGTGTCATAAATAGTATTAATACAGAGCGTTTTTGTGCACCAGCTTGTATTCCAACAGATGCACTAAACATTTTATAATAACTTACTATTGAACCTTTTTGCACAAGAGCTCCCTCCCCATACTCTCCACCAACAATTAAACCTGCTTTATAAACTTCTGGAAATACAAGATAGGCAACACTCTTTTGCAATAATTCATTACCACCTTTAAACTCTGCATAAAATCTTTGTAGAGATTTTAATATCTTTTGTGGTGAATATGCTGCTTGTGCATTTAAGCTTATTGTTGTTAATATTGTAAATAAAACAATGGTCACTATCTTTTTCATTTAAGAGCCTTTATAGAGATATTTAATGTATTATACTAAAAAATATTAAAAAAGTATATATCTTTTAATAAACTTGAATATTTAATCTCTTTTTCTGTAACTAAGTGCTTCTAAAAGCTCTTTTTTATCTATATATTCACTTTCATTTAAGTCTGCAATTGTTCTTGCAACTTTTTTTATATTAGCAATAGAGCGATAAGATAGACCAAATTGTGTTATTGCTTTTTGTAAAATATCTTTTGCTTCTTGGGTTAATATACAATATTTTTCTATATCTATCTCTGATAACTCTCCATTAAAGCTCTTTTGACCTCTCTTCTTTTGTGCTATAAAGCTTTTAATAACTTTTTGATGTAACTCTTTAGAAGAAGTTGTAGCACTCTTATTAAAATCAACCTCTTGCATAGTTACAAATATATCTATTCTATCTAAAAATGGATCTGATAATCTATTTTTATATCTTTGTATTTCACTTTGAGTGCATCTACACTCTTTTGTTTTAGATAATAAATTACCACAAGGGCATGGATTCATAGCTCCAATAAATAGAAAATTTGCACTATAACTTATTTTACTATTTACCCTTGCGATATTTACAACTCTATCTTGTAAAGGTTCTCTAAGTGCTTCTAAAACTTTAGATTCAAAGTGTGGTAATTCATCAAAAAATAAAACTCCTCTATTGGCTAATGCAACTTCTCCAATTTTAGCCCTATAGGAGCCACCTCCAAATATAGCAGCACTTGTAGCTGTATGATGAGGACTTCTAAATGGACGAATTGGAGAAAAATCTGGTTTATTATCTCCTAAAAATTGGTGTCTTGCTATTGTTAAAATATCCTCTTTACTTAATGGTGGTAAAATATATCTAAGCCTTTTTGCAATCATACTTTTACCACTTCCTGGATTTCCACTTAATAGTAGATTATGCATTCCTGCTGCACTAATAAGTGCTGCTCTAATAGCTAACTCTTGTCCAAAAACACTATTAAAATCTTCTATATAATTTGTTGAGTAGTAGTAACTTTTATTATCTATCTTTATGCTTTTAGAGTTATATTTTTCTCTTAAATTTAGTGCTTGTGGTAACTCTTGCTCTTTTAAAATATCAGCTGCTTCTTTGAGTGTATCTACTGGATAAAAATTTACACCATCTATATATTTGAGTGACTCTATTGTATCTTTTGGAACAATAGCATTTTGAATTAAAGATTGCTCTTTAAGAGATAAAATAAGAGGAAAGATTAAAGATGAACCTTTGACTTTCCCATTTAACCCTAACTCTCCAAAGATAAATATATCTTTATGTATTATCTCTATATCTCCTAATGCAACAAGTAGTGCGATAGCTAAGTCAAAATGTGTTCCACTCTTTTTTATATCACTTGGAGATAAATTTATTGTAATTCTAAGTGGAGGTAGTGGAAAATTTTGAGCTTGTAGAGCATTTTTAGCTCTCTCTTTTGCCTCTTGAATATCGCTACTTGCTAAACCTACAATATTAAAACTAGGCAATCCTTTCGTTAAGCTACCCTCAGCATCTACAACCATTGCATCGGTTCCCTCTAAGGTCGCACACTTTAAATTATTAACTATAATATTTTGCTCTTCCACTTTTTATCCTTAAAATATATTTTATCAAACTCAGGTTAGAAAGAACTTCTGCTCTGCTTTCTACGCCTTTGCTCTCTAAGTAGTAACATAAAATTAAATATAATATCAAGGGGTATAAGGTGTAGAGACAGTAAACTGATAATATGATGTTACTTTCTATACACCTTTTCCCCTCTACACCTATACTCCTTTGAACTTATTTGTGTTTAATTTTTACTAGCTACTTACACCTTTTAGCCCTAAAAAAGAGCTTTTAGCAAGGATATTAATTGTTTTTTGTAGTTTTCAGTTTACTATGTTACCATATATTCTTTATAAAATGAAAATAATTTACATTTATATATATTTTATATATTTTTTGATATAATAAAATATTAAATAAAAATGGAGGTAACTTGATATGTCGCAATTAAATAGTAATTTACCATCTCCATATATAGATAGAAAAGTTGCCGAAGGGCTTTTTAGAGAGCTTTTAAGTGAGAGACCAACTTATAGAGTTTTAAATATTTATGGAAAAGCAGGGAGCGGCAAGAGTTACTTTTTAAATTATATAGAGGCAAAATATTTAACAAAATCTAAAGATATTATCTCTATTAAATTAAATTTTGAAGATAGACTTATACATAAACCACAAAGTGCTATTATGCATATGGCAAAAGAGTTAGAGCAAACTTATGGATTTAATTTTATAGCTCTTTGGAAAGCATATGCAATTCTTTGGCGAAAAAGATATGAACATAGTCCAATAATGTATGCGGCTGATTTACCATATTTTGAAGAGTTAAAACAGTATGTAAATTTAAATAAAAATTTATCTACCAATATTGCAGCTGGTATTTTTGGGGAAAAAGTTTCAGAAGAGTTAGAAGCTCTAAAAGAGTTAGATACTAAAAGTATAGAGAGCAGACTATATCAATTTTTTGCAACTGATTTAAGACGAATAATAAAAGAGAGTAGCTATAAAGATTGTGTAGTTATTTTTGAAAATTTGGATATTTTAAGAGAAGTAGAAGATAAAACACCATGTTCAAATGATGCTTGGGTTAGAGATTTAATAGCACACATTGGTAAAGAGGCTATGTTTATAGTAAGCTCTAAAGAGCAATTAAATTGGAGTAGTTGTAATAAAATTTGGAATCTTGTAGTAAAAGAGTCTAAAATGTCTCCATTTATAAAAAGAGATGCTCTAAGGTATTTAAGATATTGTGATATAACCGATGAAGCATTAGCTAATGCAGTAGTGCTTAGTTCTGCAAAAGAGCCTTTTTGGCTATCGTTAGCAGCTTTTACATATAAAGATGGTTACGAAAAATTACCAACTTCTAAAAAAGAGATTTTAATAGACTTTATAGATACTATTGATACTAATTTAGCCAAAGTTTTAGAAGTTTTATCATTTAGTAGATTTTTTACACTAAATTTAATTTATAAAATAAAAGATAACTTTTCTATATCATTAGATAGACAATTAATAACAAAATTGCTTAATTTACCATTTATAAAAGAGTTAAGTGAAAATAGATTTGTAATAGATTCACAAATTAGATTTGAGTTATCTAAACTTTGTAGTAAAGCTCAAGAGGTTGAGTATAAAGCATTCTTTTTTAGCTATTATGAAAATATACTCCAATCTCTTGATAGTCAAATTATAAAATCTAATCCATACCTTGTAGATGAAGCAATAGAAGAGGCTTGGTATCACTTAAATTTGATAAATAAAGAACCACTTGTTCACTTTGAGTGGTTAGATTACTATATAGAAAGATTCTATATGTATGCTGCTTGGGAGCCATTTTTAGATAGATATAATAATATTATTCCAAGATTAAAAAGAGCTAAAGATAAAATTTCAAAAGATAAATTGGTATCTCTTTATAATAATATGGCAGGACTTTATGAATCTTTAGGTGATACAAAAATCTCAAAATTATACTATAATAAAGTTGTTACTCTAAATCGCCCTAGATTATTAATTGCATAAAAAGAGTTAATGTGAAAATTAGAGTCTATTTTGAAGATACTGATATAGGTGGCATTGTTTACCACTCTAAATATATTAACTTTTGTGAAAGAGCTAGAAGTGAAGTTTTATTTAAAAATGGTTTAACACCATATAATAAAGATACAAATAGTGGTTATATTGTTAAATCTTTAAATTGTAACTTTATAAAAAGTGCAACTTTAGGTGATATTTTAGAAGTTAAAAGTTTTGTAAAATCTAAAAAAAGAGCTAGTTTTACTCTTAATCAACAAATATTTAAAAGTAATGAATTGATTTTTGAGATGGATATTACTTTAGTCTATTTAAAGAGTGCAAAACCATCTAAATTAAATGAAAATTTTTTAAAATATTTCGAAAATTAAATGGCTAGATTAGAGGGCTTAGATACACTAAGAGGTATTGCAACTGTTTTAATGGTGATATTTCACTTCTGTTACGATTTAAACCATTTTGGATATATAGATATAAATATCACGCAAGATATATTTTGGATTGGTTTTAGAGTTATAATAGTAACTCTTTTCCTTTTTATATCTGGGGTTAGCTTAAATTTAGCAAATAAAGATTTTATAAATTGGAATAAAGTAAAAAAAAGGTCTATTAAATTAGCACTCTCAGCACTACTTGTTACTATTGCAACTTATATTATTTTCCCACACGCTTGGGTATATTTTGGTATTTTACATGCTATTTTTATCTTTTCATTAGTTGGCCTATTTTTTATTAATAGAGCTTTTTTATCTATCTTATTTGCTATTTTAATCTTAGTTTCTTATTTTATCTTTAATGTAAATATGCATCCACTATTTAAAATAGTAGCTTTACCACTACATTTACCCTTGTATCATACAGTTGACTTAGTTACATTTATACCTTGGTTTAGTATTGTTTTAATTGGAATTGCTACAGTAGCTTTAAATTGGCATAAGATAATTTTTGAAAATAGGATTTTAGCTTCAAAATCTAAATTAAATCAAATTTTAAAAAAATTGGGACAACACTCTTTAATGATATATCTAATTCATCAACCTATATTTTTTGCTTTCTTTTGGTTATTTAATTAAATTTTGCTCAAAGCTGAAAGCAAACATTCCCTTAGGAAATGTTTATTCCAACCCTGTAACCCACTCAAAAAATGGTAAAGCATTAAATTTTATATTATTAATA
>CAYMGA010000046.1:0-1326 GCA_964389865.1 uncultured Nitratifractor sp. | reverse complement strand
CAACCCTGTAACCCACTCAAAAAATGGTAAAGCATTAAATTTTATATTATTAATAGTAAATTCATATCTATTAGAGTTTGTAATAATAGTTACGATTGATGGTTTTATTTTACTATATAATCCAAAATTTTTTTGAACCTTTTGCCACATACTCTCATCATCTTCAAATGGTGCAACTACAATTAACTCTTTATTCTTTAATATATAATATCCAACTGGATTAAGCACGGCTTTAATATCAATATTTTGTTTTATTAAAGCAATTGCAATTAATGCATCAAAAGTTAATAGATAATTTAAATTTTTATTTAAATATTTAGCAAGTGCAAAATCATAAAATATTATCTTTTTTCCTAAACTCTTCTCTAAAGTCTCTATTTGATAAATAGTTCCCTCTTTAATTAATTTTTTTATTGCCATATATAACCAATCTTTAGAGAGTTTTAAATTCTTCTCTTTTGCCATTTGATAGACTTGATGAGAAGTTGTAACTTTACATTGATAGAGTGATAATATTAGTAACACTTTTCCTATTTGAATATCAAACTTTTCAAAAAATAACTCTTTTGGAGCAAATGTATCTATTCCTTTTAATGCAATAGATGGTAATGAACCACTTTTTATATAGTTGCTAAAAGCTACTTCGATAGAGCTACTTTTAGAAAAGCTAAAAAACTCTTCAAAATCTAAAGGATATAGTTTGTATCTATTATCTAATAAATTAGATGGCTCTCTTGTTACAATAATTAACTGTTCAACTTTTGGTATATAATCTAATATACCATCTATATAGTGGTCTATTATTAATGTTTTAATACCCTCTTGTTTAATAAAATACTCTAAAGATATGGTATCTAACTCTTCTAAAATAAATTGTGGGTCAAAAGTATCTATATATAAATAACTATATTTAGGTAAATCTTTTAAATAATCTACAATTAAAGCACTCTTACCCACACCCACTGCACCATATAAATTAAAGCTTAGCTCTTTTGGTAATTTTAATTTTCTATTATAAAAATTTGAATTTATAGGTGGTCTATTTAAAAAGTAATCTAATATCACCATAAAACAACCTTTTTCCTTTTAAAAAGGAAAACTTTTAATAATTATATCAAAAAGAGTATAAACTTTAAACAATATAATAAAAAATTTGAGTATAATTTCGCTCCACAATGGGCATCTGCATAGAATCTTTAAACTTAAAAATTCTATGCAGATGCCCTTGGTATCTAGTGTTGTTAGCACTTTAAAACAAAATTTTGGTTGCAAAAAGCAACGAGTTCTTTATAAGGAAAAGATTTTATGGAAAGAATCAGATTAAAG
>CAYMGA010000045.1:1474-8080 GCA_964389865.1 uncultured Nitratifractor sp. | reverse complement strand
TAGTGATTTAAATAACAGCGATAGCAATTCTACTAATGACTCTAATGCTTCTAATGGCACTTCGAGTGGAATAGATGGAAATCAAACAAATAATGTAAAAAAGAAATTTGAATTTCCTAATTATAAAAATAATTTGATAAAAATAACAGTTACCCCCTTCGGTGAAGGAAGCTATAGTTCAGATAAAGGTAATATAGATTTTGATTCTGATAGAAATGCATCGGATAATTTCATATTTGATTATTTTCAAAAATCTGAGCAAAATATAACAATCACTGCTAGAGCTAAAAATAATAGTATTATAAAAGCATGGATAGGATGTGATAGTGTATCATTAGATAAAAAAGAATGTATTGTTTCTTTAAAAACTTCACATAATATAACACCTATTTTTGCATATAAAAAACTTATTACAGTTGATAATTTATATGATCTATCAAGTATCAAAAATATAAAATATGATTGGAGTGCAACAACACCATTAAAGAAAAATGGCATTGTAATAATTGAAAATAGTAATAATAAAAATTTGAAAAAAATAAAAATAGGTGATTATATAAATTACTCTAATGTTAAACATAGTTTTTTAAGAAAAATAGATGATATTGAAAAAATTAGTAAAAATAAATATAAGTTTATTACACATGATGTTGCACTCAATGAAGTTATAAAACAAGGGACACTATTTTTTGGCAATACCTCAAATAAAAAAAATATAAAAAAAAGTAGCAGGAGATTATCAAGAGTAGTAAAAGATAATAAAAATATTTTACATCCTAATTACAGATTGGACTCTCCATTAGAATCAGAATCAACTTTTGAATATAAAGTAGGAGATACGGCAGTTTCTACATCTTCTCTTCCATTTAAGGTGTCTGCATCAGCCTCAGCATCATTATATTTATACTTTGGTGTTAGTATAAATAGTCATGAAATAGAGAGTATGACATATAATGTTGGAGGTAATGCAAAAATAAATTTATCAACCGAAACTAATGTAGATTTCAAATTTAGTAAAACTGTTTATAAAAAATCATTCTCAGGTGATGATTATAATATTTGTTTGAGAGCAGGAGTATTTGGTATTTGCCCTAAGATTTCTTTTAAATCAAAAGTTGAAGCTATTGCAAAATCAAAAGATAACAAATCTTTCGAAGCTGGTCTCTCTGGTGGTGTCGGAGGAATGTTTAATGCAGGTCTTTCTTATAATACTATAGCAGGTATAAATAGATATTCTACATCTAGTGCATATTGGAGTAAAAGTGGGTATATTAATAGTGAAGGTGAAATAGAAATAGCTTTGCCTCAAGAAGGTAAAATAGAGTTGGAAGGGTACTTTTTAAAATTTAAAAGTGCAAAATTAATAGGAGGTCTATCTCTTAATTTTAAACCATATTTAAAAGCAAGAGCAAAAACTGACAAATGTATTGGTAGAGCAGTAGGGTATTTTGGTGTAAGTTCAGATCTGTCAGCTAGTATTAAAGCAGAGTTGAAATTGTTAGCAACCTATTCATATGAATATAAATTGAGTAAAAAGCTCATAGATTATAAAAATGAATTTTTCAATCATGATATTGCTGGTGATGAGAAAAAACAAAATAATAATATAGAGGCACCTTATGGTATGTTTACAGCTATTTTGTCATGGGGTAACCCTGCAGCTGATCTTAAAATGTCGGGTGGCTTAATGGGTAATGGTAGTGGAACTTGTACTTCTTATGTTATGGGATCAGGAGATTTAACACCATATGGTGTCTATCCTGGTAGATATCCAGTTGTTGTTCAAGGTGATGATGACTTTGTAAGGGATGATGAGTTCCCAGATACAGTAACTGTTTCTATTTCTACTCCTGGTGGAGGTTGGACAGCAAGTAAAACAGTATTTTTAAGAGGAGATTATAACTTAGGACATGTAGCTGATGTATATGTGTGGAGACCAGAGCCAACTGCAGATCCTATGTATATTCCTATTCCACTTCCACCAGGTGGTGATGATGGAGGTGGTCCAAATTACAGTGGAGGAGGTGGATGGTCTATATCTTCAGAATATCCTGTCCCATCAGATCGATATTTAGAACCACCACATGATATAAAGATTATTGAAAAAGAACTTTGCACACCTGCTGAAAGCTGTGGTTGTAAGCCATGTCAGTATGGTGTAATTCCATTTTTGAATCAAGCAAATTTAGGACCAATTAGTGGAGGTCATTTTAGACTTTATAAAGCAACAGATTTTGGTAAAAAAAATATTAATTATTTATATGAAGGTGATACAACTATAGGAGATAGAATTGATACATCAGGAATCATAAAAATACCCGTAGTAAAAGAAGGGGATATTCCTAAGACTGAAGAAGAAGCCAAATTTATGCAAAAAATTCAAAATTATAATGGAGACTTTATATTAGAAATTTATGGTGGATTAGATATAGATATAAATGATGATTGGAAGATTGATGATAGTTATACACCTTTAAATGGAACTATACATGCTATTGTTAGTAAAAAAGAGTTGTTAGATAATATGTATAAGGTTAATATTCTTACAGAATTATCATACCAAGTTTCAAAAGATTTATTAGGTTCAGGTTATAGTAAAACTCAATTAGATCATAGATTAAATGATATAGCAAAAAGAGTTTTGATAGAAAAGCTTTATCCAAAATCGTTATCTTCCTTAAATCGAGATGATATTATGTATTGGTTACCAAATGCAAATAAAAATTGGCTTGTAAAAGATTATATGAAAGATCTATATCCTATAATTGAAAAAGTTCATAACGGTGAATATATAGAAAAAGATGCTTATAATTTTATATATGGGAAAATAGACAGTAATAAATATAAAAAACCAGTTTTAGCTGCAACTTGGTTTAAAGTAGATGAAAATGTAACAGGGAAATATTATATTGGAAAGATTAATGTTATAAGTCAAGGTAAAAGTAATATTACTAATTATAAAGTTAAAAATAGTGATAAATTTTATATAGATACTGATGGAAATATATATTTAAAAAATGCAGAAAAGCTAAATTATGAAGATAAAAAGTATTATGATCTTTCAGTAGTTGCTACTAATAAGTTTGGAGATAGCAGACCTGTATTGCTAAGAATTTTAATTAAAGATATTCCTGATGCCCCAAGTTTTATTAGTTTTAAAGATGGAACAATCCCAGAAAATGCTAAAGAGGGGGATTATGTGGGACAAGTTATCTTTAATCAAAATTTAGCACCAATTGACAAGTATATATTATTAGGTAAAAATAAAGATGATTTTATAATTAACAGTGATGGTACTATAAAAGTTGCTCAAAATGCAAAGTTTGATTATGAGAAATCCTATTACAAAACAGTAACTGTAATAGCACATAATAAATATGGAAATAGTATACCTAAACATATAATAATTAATATTTCTGATGTTATTGATGTTCCATCGATTGAATCAAAAGAGGTACATGTTAAAGAAAATGCAAAATCAGGAACATTTATTACAAAACTAAAAATAAAAACTAAATATCCGATAACACATATTACATTATTAGGAGATGATGATAAAGAATTTAATATAACAAATGATGGTACATTAACGGTTTCTTCAAATGCTAAATTAGATTATGAAGGAAAAAAAGATTATATTTTGAATGTGGTAGCTACAAATAAACTTGGTGTTAGTAAACCTGCATTGATTCATATTATAGTTGATAATGAAAGAGATGTTCCTGTTTTAGAAAATACTAAATTTACTATTTCTCATAATACACCTATAGGTTCAAATATTGGTAGAATAAAGATAAAAGATATAGGAATCAGTTCTATAGAAAAATTTACACTAAATGGTCAAGGAAGTGGAAACTTTAGTGTAGATAAAAATGGAAATGTTAAATTAATTCATAATATATCTAAATATCAATTTGGAGTATTAAATTATGTTGTAACAGCGAAAAATAGTATGGGTAGCAGCTTGCCATCAAGTTTGCAAATTAAAGTTACAGGAGATATACCATTACTTGGTGATTTATCAACATATGTAGAAGAGAATGCGACAGCAGGGACAAGTTTGGGAACTATACCAATAATAAAAAGCAAATCAAAAATTAAAAAAATGAGGTTAACAGGAGATGGTAGTGAAAACTTTACAATTGATACTAATGGTGAAATAAAAGTTTCAAAAAATTCTCATTTAGATTTTGAAACAAGAACTTCTTATGACCTAACGGCATACGCAATCAATAGCTTTGGTGAAAGTAAAGGTTCTCATGTACATATTAGAGTATATGATATTCCAGATACTATTAGTATAAAAGGTTTTTCAAGTACTATATTCGAAAATCAAAAGCATAATACATTAGTTGGAATGGTTCATGTAATAAATACTGGTGGTTTTAAGATTGATCACTTTGAATTAAATGGTGATGGAAAAAATAACTTTATTATATTAAATAGTGGAGAAGTAAAAATTAGTAAAAATGCTAAGTTTGATAGTTCTACTAACCCAAATTATCATATAGAAGTTGTTGCAATTTCTAAAAATGGAGAAAAAAGCAACAAAGCATATATAGATATTTCTATAAGGAAAAGTCTTGATTCTATACCAGAAATTAATAATTTAAGTATAAATATAGATGAAAATTCTACAGTTGGAAGTATTATTGCAACAACAAAAATTATAAGTCGAACAAGAGCCATTGAAGATACATGGTTAACAGGTGCAGATAGTGAGTATTTTGAATTAAATCATAATGGAAATATTTTTCTTAAAAAGCCATTAGATTATGAGAAAAAAAGTTATTATAAGCTTAAAATGTATGCTAAAAATAGCTTAGGAATTTCTAAAGCAGCTGATTTAATAATTAATGTAAATAATGTGATAGATGATGAACCTTTATTAGAAGATGCTAATTTTGAAATAAGTGAAAATAGTATTTTGGGTACTACAGTAGGTAAGATAAATATTTTAAACAAAGGAGTTTCAAATATAACAAAAATTGAGCTTCAAGGTGATGGTGCTCAAAACTTTTCAGTTGATTCAAATGGTACAATAATCTTATCAAAACAAATAGATTATGAAAAGAAAAAACTATATATACTAAAGGCAATAGCATATAATAAAAAATATCATAGTAAAAAAACAAATATTATTATAAAAGTCAAAAATATTCCAGAAATAAAACCTGTTCTTTATCCTTTTAAAGGATTTGTTGAAGAAAATGCTACTGCAGGAACAGTTATTGGTAGAGTGTTGGTTGCCAAATATGGAGATAGTGATATAAGTATATTCCAGATGAAAGGTGAAAAATTTGAAGATTTTATTATTGATAATAATGGAACGATATATTTATCTAATAAAGCACAATTAAATGAGAATAGTTATAAAAATTATAACTTTAAGATACGTGCTAAAAATAGTGCAGGTTTTAGTAACTATGTAGATGCTAATATAGTAGTTACATATGACAAAACAATACCACACAAAATATCTAATTTAAAATTATTAGATATTGGGCATAATAGTATCACATTAGGTTGGATTGATAGAGCAGATAATGAAAGAGGATATAATATATATGTTAACAATACTCTAGTTGCAACATTAGATGCAAATTCTACAAGTTATAAAGTAACAAATTTAAAAGAAAAAACAAGCTACTTAATGACGGTTAAAGCTTTTAATGATAGAGGTGAAAGTAGAGGATTGAGTGTAGAGGCAATCACTGATGTTGATAGAACAGAATATCTTAAGATGATACTAGAGAAGAAGTGTAATATATCAGGTGGAACTTTTAATAAATTATTTAATAGCGATAGTGGACATTTCAATGGGAATATATACTGTTCTTTTGTAAATTTAAGTGATGATGATTTGGATAACTTTAAAGCATTAAAGAGTATTAGTGGTAATTTATATTTAAATAACAATAACTTAACTAATGTAGATGGGTTGAGTAACCTAAAGAGTGTGGGAGGTTATTTTGAATTAAATAATAATAAGCTAACCAATGTAGATGGATTGAGTAAGCTAGAGAGTGTAAGATATGACTTTGACTTACAAAATAATAAATTGACAAATGTAAATGGCTTAAGTAGCTTAAAAAGTGTAGGATATAGTTTATACCTTCAGAATAATAAATTAACCAATGTAGATGGGCTTAGTAAATTAGAGAGTGTAGGATATTATCTATATCTGTATAATAATGAGTTGGTAAATGTAGATGGATTAAGTAGTTTAACAAGTGTAGGTAATAACTTTAATGTAGAGAATAATAAACTTACAAATTTAGATGGATTAAAGAACTTAACACATGTAGGTGGATATGTAGCAATAAGAGAGAATCCAGATCTTACAGATATATCAGGGGCAGAGAATATAGTTGGAAGTGCAACAAAGTATTTTTATATTACACCTAATCAATATACAGTAAAAGCTGATGGAAATAGTAGTATGTGTAATACAAGATGGGATTTAAGAGATAGTAATGGAGATATTCCAGATGATATGAATTATATATGTTATGATCAAGATCCTTATGTGGTATCAGATGAAGATAAATTTAAGATGATACTAGAGAAGAAGTGTAATATATCAGGTGGAACTTTTAATAAATT
>CAYMGA010000045.1:0-1374 GCA_964389865.1 uncultured Nitratifractor sp. | reverse complement strand
AAGAGAGAATCCAGATCTTACAGATATATCAGGGGCAGAGAATATAGTTGGAAGTAATGGAAAAATTATGTATATCACACCTAATCAATATACAGTGAAAGCTAATAAAGATTTAGCATTATGTTCATATGTATGGGATTTAAAAGATAAAAATGGAGATATAGATGACAATATGACTTTTATATGTGGTGAAGGAGTTCAATTAACAGAAGAACAACAGTTAAGAGTAGTATTAAATAAAAAATGTTCTGTTTCTTATTCTCAGTTTAATAAATATTTTGATAAAGACAGAGGAGTTTATAATACCAGTATAGATTGTTCTCATAGTGGTCTTACTAATGAAGATTTAATGAAGTTTAATATACTAAATAAAATTGAAGGTAGCCTATCTATAAATGACAATAATTTAACCAATGTTGATGGATTATCTAACCTCAAATCTATTGGCAAATATTTTTATCTTTATAATAATAAAATCAATGATATTAGTGGTTTGTCATCTTTAACTTTTGTTGGAGGAACATTAGATTTGTCTTCTAATAAATTAACTAATTTAGATGGATTAAGTTCTATAAATTCAGTGTCGGGTTCTATAAAAATATATTATAATAATGATTTAAATGATATATCAGGACTTGGTAATATTATTGGATATGATGGTAAAAAAATATTTATAGATAAAACTAATTATGGAGTAAAAGCAGACAAAGATAGTGAAATATGTAAAAATATATGGGATGTATATGATAATACTGGTAATATAGAAGATGATATGAGTTTATTGTGCGATAATTATAAATATACACCTAGCAATATAGATAGATTTAGAGATTTTCTTGGTAACAGATGTAATATATCATCAAGTAAGTTTTATTCTAATTTTGATGAAACAAATCAAGTATATGAAGGTGATATTAGATGTCAAGGCATTCAAGAAAATGAAATGAAATATTTTCAACCACTTTTAGAGGTTCATGGAGATTTTATTATTGAAAATAGTGATATAACAACTTTGGATGAACTTATTAGAATAAAAAAAGTAACAAAAACATTAAGTATTCAAAATAATAAAAAATTAACAAATATATATGGTTTGTCAAATATTAAAGGTAATGATTGGAGTAGGTTAATTGTAGATGATACCTCAAAATATGAAGTAAAAGCAGATAGTAATTTAAATTTCTGTAAAACTAAGTGGGATATTTATAAAAATAATACTAATATTCCTGATAATATGGGGAGTTTATGTTCTCAGTAGTTATTTTTTTATTATAACTTAAAATAGGTTTAGTATAAGATAATAGAAGCCACCTTGGTGTAGGCTTCGATGGTAGAGCAACACAAGATAGATTAAGAGCAAATTTAATAACAATA
>CAYMGA010000044.1:0-8506 GCA_964389865.1 uncultured Nitratifractor sp. | reverse complement strand
GTTCGCCTATTGTTAGGCTTATTGGGCTAAAATTGCTATTTGGGTTAACACCATCTAATAGCTCATTTAACTTCTCAAAGGGGTATTTTTGAAATTGCATAAATCTTCCTTTAATGTTTCACTAACCATGTTATTATCTTATTTTGAATATCTCTACCTAACCAAATCTTTGCACCATTATAAAAGATAACACAATTGTATAAATTACCTCTTTTAGCTTTTACAAATCCTGCAATATTTTTAGCTCTTTTTAATGTTCCTGTTTTCATAAATGCCCTATTTTTTACAATAGAGTGTGCAAACCTCTTTTTAAGTGTTCCATCTACCCCAGCAATAGAGAGAGACCTCACCCAATCTACTCCAAAATCTTCATATGCACTATCTAAAATCTTTGCAGCACTAATAGGACTTAATCTCGATTTTCTTGATAAACCACAACCATTTACTATAAAATCACTACTAGATAAGACTCCCTTTGCACCTAAAATATCTTTTATAGCTCTTTGAGACTTCTCTAAAGTTGCAGGATAGCCATATCTTTTAGCACCCAACATTAAAAATAGATGCCTTGCATATAGATTATTACTCTTTTTTAGAGTCTTTGCAACTATTTTAATTAAAGGTTTAGAGTAGTGAGTAAACAATAACTTTGCATCTTTTGGAAGATTTTTTAATTTAAAATTACCATTAAATACAACACCACTACTATTTAAGTAGTATTTAAATGAATAGAAAAAACTCTTATAAGGGTATGTCAAAACTCTATTTATAACAATTGGTTTACACTGTTTAGATATTTTACCCTCTAAAGATAAGCCAACTTCATTACCATCTTTTAAAAATCTAACTTTAGGCCAAGAGTTACTACCTTTGCATCTACCGTTTGTAACTTTTAAGTGATTAATTACTTTAACACTTCTATCACCATAACTTCTCTTAACATATACTCCACTATTAGATGTTGTAATTATTAACTTATTTAAGTGGTCATTATACATTAGGGCATCTGGCATTGCATTATATTCACTTACAAAATTACTATCAAATCCAGAGTTTATCTTGGGGCTATTTTTAAAAAAACTTCTATCTATAATTATAGAACCAGTAATTTTTCTAATTCCATAACTGCGAATATTTTGAGCAAATTTTTTAACATCTCTTGCATTAAGTGTTGGGTCTCCATATGCTTTTACAATAATATCACCATTTAAAACACCATTTTTAATATTGCCTCTATAATAAACTTGTGTTGGCCACTTAAAATCTTTACCAAACTCTAAAAGAATAGCATAAGCTGTTGCAATCTTTGCCACAGAAGCTGGAACCCTAGATACATAAGGATTTAAAGAGGCAACTACTTCACTAGTTCTTTTATTTGTAATTAAGATACTCAAATTAGCAGGGTTTATCTTATCTTTAGCTATAAGATAAGATATATCACTTGGCAATAGTGCATATATAGCACTATTTAATAGAAAGGTTATTAAAATATATTTAAATAATCTCACACAATACTCCAAAACTGTTTAAACCAAAGTTTAAACAATACCTTGTTCAAATTGGCTTCTTAACTTCTCTTTTTCTATCTCTCGTTTTCTCTTTTGAGCTAACATATCTTTATACTCCTTTACACTAAAGCCTAACCATTTTAAAATTGGAGAAGCTACAAAAATAGAAGAGTATGTCCCAACAACCACACCAACTAAAAGTGTAAAGCTTAAACTCTTTAGTATCTCTCCTCCAAAAAGATAAAGAACTAATACAACAAAGAATGTTGTTAATGAAGTAAGAGTTGTTCTTGATAGCGTTTTAGTTACAGATTCATCAATAACTTTAAATATATCAGCTGCTTTAGATTTTATTAGAGTCTCTCTAATTCTATCAAATACAATAATGGTATCGTTTAAAGAGTATCCCAAAATTGTCAAAATTGCAGCTAAGGTATCAAGGTCGAATGTAACATTAAATAAAATTATTGCACCCATAGCAATTGAAACATCATGAATAAGAGCAATTACAGAAGCAAGAGCAAATCTCCACTCAAATCTAAATGTTAAATAAATTAAAATACCAATTATTGCAAAAATGGTTGCTTTAAAGCCCTTTTCTCTAAGTTCAGCACCAACTTTTGGTCCAACCATTCCAACTCTTCTAACCTCTAATTTTCCAGTATCTTTTAAAAGCTCTGCTACCTCATCACCTAAATTTTTATTTACACTCTTAGAGCTACTTCTAGTCTTAATAATAATCTCTTGTGGTGAACCAAAATTAGTTACCGATGCATCTGCAAATCTTTTATCTTTTTTTAGAGCCTCTCTTATCTTATCTATTGGAGCTTTATTCTCATATTTTATCTGAATAACACTACCACCAGCAAAATCTATACCAAAATTAAAGCCCTTTGTAAATATAAGAACCCATGATAAAATAACTAAAGTTAAAGAGAGCATACCAAAATATTTAGCCTTACCCATTAGGTTAATTGGCTTACTTAATCTAAAAAATTCCATTATTTTACCCCCTTAATACCAAACCAAAAGTTTAGTTTCTCTTTTTTGATTTTTGGAAGCAACATTTGATAAATTCCATGAGTTCCTAAAATAGCTGTTAGCATTGAAGCCAAAATACCAATTGTCATAGTAACTGCAAAACCTTTAATTGGTCCAGTTCCATAAAAGAAAAGCAGAGTCGAAGCAATCAAAGTTGTAACATTGGCATCCCAAATTGCTGTAAATGCATTTGAGTAGCCATCTTCAATAGCCTTAGCCACTGATTTTCCTTCTCTTAAAAGTTCTCTAACTCTCTCGTTAATAATAACATTGGCATCAACTGCCATACCAACAGTTAAAACAATACCTGCCATACCAGGAAGTGTTAAAGTTGCACCAAATAGACTCATAACAGCAATAATTAAAAATAGGTTTCCAATTAGTGCAATATCTGCAATTAAACCAGCCATACCATAATAGATTAACATAAAAATAAATACAAGCACAAAACCACTAATTAGTGCAATTGAACCATCAATAATGCTATCTTTACCAAGACTTGGACCAATATTTTGTTCACTTAAGACATATACAGGTGCAAGTAAAGCTCCACTTCTTAGAGCGATTGCAATATCATTAGCTTCATTAATTGTAAATCCACCACTAATTTGCCCTCTTCCTCCACCAATTCTCTCATTAATATGTGGTGCTGAGTAAACCTTGTTATCTAATACAATTGCAAGTCTAGCTCTACTAGGTGCTGCTTTTTCTGTAAATTTAGCAAAAATTTTAGCGCCTTCACCATTTAAAACAAAAGTAATAATTGGTTGACCATTTCTATCATAAATAGCTTTTGCATCAGTAATCATTGCACCATCTAAAATAGGAATTTGGCGAAGAAGATACTTGATTTTAGGATTTTTAACATCTTCTAAAATTACATCGCCATATTTTTTAGCCTCTGCTTCACTCATTGTATTTACTCTATCGGCTCTATCTTCATCAACAGCCATTTGCACCAAATGAGCCTGTTTTGCAATTAACGCTTTTATTCTTTTTTCATCCTCTTTAGTCTTAATTCCAGGAATTTCAACTAAAATTTCATCTTTGCCCTGTTTTGCAACTGTTGGTTCAGCTAATCCAAATTGATTTAGACGATTTCTAATAGTCTCTACTGCTTGATTGATAGCTCTATTTTTTATCTCTTTAATCTGCTTAGGTGTTAAAGAGATAGTTACTTTTGTCCCATTAAACTCTACTTTAGAATCTTTCAAAGCCTCTTTAAGCGCTTTTTTAGCAACTGCTACATCATCTTCATCAACTAGTGAAAAAGATGCCTTATCAACACCTACATCAATATCATCTATAACAATATCTTTTTTATCCAACTCATATTTTGCAGTTGAAAGAATAGATTTTAAAGAGGATTTAATAGCCTCTTCACTCTTAATACCAAGTAGCATATGTAAACCACCTTGTAAATCAAGCCCAAGTGTGATTTTTTTACCACTCTCACTCTGCACTAAACTAGGAATTGAAAAAACAACCCCAAAAATTAGTGCTAAAATAAAAATAACAACTCTATAGTTTAATTTTCCCATTTAAAAATCCAATATTAATCTATTTTTTTAGAGACAAATGAACGATCTAATTTAACTATTGTATCATCATTTAATTTTATCTTTAAAAACTCCTCTTCTGGCTTAACTACTTCTGCTATTAAGCCACCATTTGTTACTATTTTATCACCCTTTTTAAGTGATTCTAACATTGCAGCATGCTCTTTTTGAGCTTTTTGTTGTGGTCTTATGATTAAAAAGTAAAATATAGCAAAAAGTGCTATAATTGGAAAAAATTGCATTAATTGTTGTGACATAAAAGGTCCTTTATATGAAAATTAAAGATTATTTTACCACCAACCATATAATAGAAGGCTTGGCTTTAGCAATATTGCTATCAGCTTTTATATATATCGAACACTTTAAACTCTTAAATGGATACTATTTATTGGGAGTAAATACTATTTTAACTATATATGGATTATATAGATTAATTAATGCCAATACTCCTGTATGGTTTTTTACTGGCTTTTTTTTAGGACTCTTTTGGCTGTGGTGGATGGGAATTAGCTTTATATATTACAACCTATCATATTTAACACCTTTAGTAATTATAACAATAGGACTAATTTATGGAGTTATTTTTTTAACTTTTGCCTATTTCTCAAAAAAAATTGCACAAAGAGTAGAGAGATATTTTCTATTCTTATATTGGGAAAAAACTCAAATACTATTTAAAGCACTCTCTCTTATTTTAATCAATAGTTTTGAACCATTTGGGTTTAATTGGTTAAAATTGGAATATAATTTTATAGATACTATATTTAGTTTCGCAAACTACTCATATATAGCAATACTATTAATACTAACACTATTTTCTATATTTAAAAAGTGGTATATACTGCTACTTTTTATTCCATTAATAGATTTTAAAACTCCTATAGAACTACCTCCATCTGCATTAAGAGATATTAAACTTGTATCTACAAATGTAGATGTAAGAGAGAAGTGGTTAAGTCAAAATCAAATTAAATATACAAATCTGGCACTAAAACAGATAGATAAAGCAATTAAAGATGGTAAAAAATTAATTATTTTACCTGAGTCTATTTTGCCATACTTTTTAAATTTAGACTACACAGCCCTAAACCCTCTTTTAGAAAAATCAAAAAAAATAACTATAATAATTGGTGCATTATATTATAAAGATAAAAATAACTTTAGAAACTCTGCTTATATTATCAAAGATGGAAACTATACAATTGCAAATAAAGTAGTTTTAGTCCCATTTGGAGAGGCAAACCCTCTACCAAAGTGGATGAGTAAAATAGTAAATAAGATATTTTTTGATGGAGCAGTAGATTACCAAGCTGATAATAATTTTACAACTATAAATATATTAAACAAAGAGATGAAAGTTGCAATTTGCTATGAAGGAACAGCATCTAAAACTTATCAAGATAATCCAAAATTTCTAATTTTAATCAGTAATAATGGCTGGTTTAAACCATCTATTGAGCCAACTCTTCAAAAAATTATTATAAAATATTTCTCTAAAGTGCATAATACCACAATTTATCACTCTATTAATGGCTCTAAATCATATATTATAGTTCCTCATCCAAAGGTTACAAATGAGTAAAAAAACTCTAGCACCACTAAAGTGGTATCAATATATATCTAAATTTACTCCAGCAAGTTGCCGCTACTACCCAACATGCTCAGAGTATGCCAAATGGCTCTACGAAAATAGCAATTTTACCACAGCAACAGCTAAAAGTGCTATAAGAATTTTGCGATGTAACCAACTTTTTGAAGGTGGTATAGATTATCCAAAGATAAATTATACTCCACCATCAATAATCTCTATTAAAAACAGAAAAATTAAGGTAAAATATTGGTTAATTTTTAATGGTAAAAATTATACTTTAATAAAGGATTTTAATGCAATTAACGCTTAACTCTCCACTAGATATGCATCTTCATCTTCGCCAAGGAGATATGTTAAAAACTGTTGCGCCACTAAGCTCTAAAAGCTTTGCAGGGGCTTTAATTATGCCAAATACATTACCTCCAATTACAACTAAAGAGCAGGTTATAACTTATAAAGAAGAGATTTTAAATGCAACAAAAGATGATAAATTTAAGCCTTTTATGACTCTATTTTTTAAAAATAACTATAGTTATGAGTTTTTAAAAGATATTAAAGATGAAATTTTATCAATAAAACTCTATCCAGATGGTGCAACAACAAACTCTGATGGTGGAGTTGCATCATTTGATATAGAGAGCTTAAGAGAAACACTAGAGGCTATGAGTGAACTTGAAATTCCACTAAATATCCACGGCGAAACAACTGGCTTTGTAATGGATAGAGAAAAAGAATTTATTCCAATTTACGAGCAACTAGCAACTGTCTTTCCTAAACTTAAAATTATTATGGAGCATATCACTACAAAAGATGCTGTAGAAGCTCTTGATAAACACCCAAATTTGTATGCTACAATTACACTACATCACCTCTTTATAACTCTTGATGATGTAGCAGGTGGAATGCTTAAACCTCACCTATTTTGTAAGCCAATTGCAAAACGACCCCAAGATAGAGAAGCTCTACTGAATATAGCACTAAATGCCCACCCAAAAGTGATGTTTGGTAGCGACTCAGCTCCACATCCAAAAGAGAAAAAAGAAGCACCTGGATGTGCAGCTGGAGTTTTCACTGCTCCAATAGCTCTGCCACTACTTGCACATCTTTTTGAGAAATATAATAAATTAGAAAATCTTCAAAAATTTGTAAGTGACAATGCACAAAATATTTACAATCTTAATATAAAAAATAAAAAAATATTATTAGAGCAAAAAGAGTTTAAAGTTCCAAATAGTTATAATAGCATCGTTCCTTTTATGGGAGGAGAAAAAATTAATTGGAGGATTATAGATGCTTAAGTTTAAAGAGGGCAACAAAAGATATAGAGAAAATTTCAACAAAGAGTTAGCTGAATATTTAGCAGATAATGGGCAGTTTCCACAAACCCTATTTATTACTTGCTCTGACTCAAGAGTTGTTCCAAATGCTCTAACAGGCTCAAAAAAAGGAGAGTTATTTATAGAGAGAAATATTGGTAACTTTATTGCTCCATATAAAGAGGATGTAACAGACTATCGAACAACCTCAGCTGTTATAGAGTATGCAGTAGAGATACTTAAAGTCAAAAAAATTATAGTTTGTGGACATACAGAGTGCGGTTCCATATCTAAACTTTTTCAAGAAGTTAAACCAACAACTACAAATAAAGATTTAATTAAATGGTTAGATTTAGGTCGTCCTGCAAAAGAGAAAGTGATTAAACTATACCCTAATGCAAATGAAAAAGAGCTCAAAAGATATACAGAAAAAGAGTCTGTTAAACTACAACTTGAAAACTTAAAAACATATCCACAAGTTCAAGATGGTATTAGTAGTGGCTCTTTAAAAGTTTATGGTTGGTTGTATGATATTAGAAGTGGTAGTGTCGATTATTTAGATGAAAATAGTGGAGAGTTTAAACCTTTAGATGAGTATGAAGAGTAAAAATTTTATTGCAAAATAGAATTTTAAGTAAGAAATCTTTTTTTATTATTATATAATTTGTTTTAAAATATTGGAGGATTAATTATGTTAGACAAATTAAAACGAGGCTATCAAGAGTTTATTGATACAAAATTTAATAGAGAGTTAGCAGAATACTTAGCAGATAATGGACAACACCCTCAAACTATGTTTATTACTTGTAGTGACTCAAGAGTTGTCCCTAATCAAATAACAAATGCAAAACCTGGAGAGCTTTTTATAACAAGGAATATTGGTAACTTTGTTCCACCATACCTTGGGGAAAATAGTAGATACTTAGCAACAGCTTCAGCACTTGAATACTCTGTAAACTCACTAAAAGTAAAAAATATTATCGTATGTGGGCATAGCAATTGTGGTGCAATTGGGTCTCTATTTCAAAACTTAAAACCAAATGAAAATAATATTCATATAGTAAAGTGGCTAGAGCTTGGACAAAAAGCAAAAGATAAAGCCCTAAAAGCACTACCTAATGGAACAATAGCAGAGTTAAGAGACTTTACTGAAAAAGAATCTGTAAAGATGCAACTAGATAATCTATTAACATACCCTTATGTTAAAAATAGAGTTGAATCAGGTGAATTGACTATTTACGGTTGGTTTTATAACTTTAGAAATGGAGAAGTTTTCTGTTATGATAAAAAACAAGATAAATTTGTGCCAATATTAGAATTTGAAGAGAACTAATATTTAATCTCTTCCCAAGCAAAAGAGCAAATATTTTTTGTCTCTTTGCAAAACTCTATACCTATTAGATAAATAGTTGTTGGTTTCTGGTTTTTTGTTTCTGGTAATTGGTATTTTTGGTAATATTTTTTAGCTTTAATTTGATTTAGGGCACTATT
>CAYMGA010000043.1:2150-8526 GCA_964389865.1 uncultured Nitratifractor sp. | reverse complement strand
TCTGGTTCAACTATTATAGTAAATGGATCGATAGAGTTATCTATAAAATTAAATCTGATTCTACACTGTCCAACAATATGCCCCCAATAGTTTGGTCTTGTTGTTGACCAAGAGTGTATAGGTCTTCCAAAATTATCAAACCCTATATATTTTGCTCTAGAGTTATATACTCTATTTGTTCTAACTCTACAATTAAAAGTAACACTGTTTATACCATACTTTTGTGTTAAAAATATATTTGGAGAGACTTGTTGCATTAAGGCATCGTCACTACTTTTCGGACAAGCTTTTCTTCTATCCCAAAAGGTAAATTTACTATTTGCTGGATCAATTGCAGTTTCTGCTCTGCCTATTCCCCTATTTAAATTTTTATCTGTTCCAATCATGTAGTATATTCCACTGCCTCCAGCACAATTATATATCTGGAATCTCCAAAAAGAGCGTTGCCATTTTGTATCATCAATTGAGTGTTTTGTATCGTGTAGAGCTAAATTTTGTGTATATCTAATCATAGATAGTATATGATTAATTGCTTCACTTCTTGTATCTCTTTTAAATCTAGGAATAGAGTAACTAGCTAATATTGCTAAAATAACAATAACAATTAAGAGTTCTACCATTGTAAATGCTTTTTTGAGTCTCATATTTTTTGTAAACTCCTCTTATGATAGGTAAACCAAGGAACAAAAGAACTATATCTGTTATATAAACTAGCATTACTTCTGTCTCTATATCTTACATATACATCTATAATAACAGATAGAGTATCTATGTCACTATTACTAAGAGTTGCTGCTTTTCTTAAACATTTATATATATACTTTTGATTACCTATATATGTTATTTTTACTTCAACTTTGTAACCTTGTCCTATTGCTGGGTTAGTTCCTATTGTTGCATTAATATTATTTATACAATTAATATTTCTATTATTTGCAGAAACAGCCATAACTGCATACTCTGTATAACTTCTTGCTAGTAACATAGCTTGTTCTTTTTGGTATTGTATCTCTCCCTCTTTATTTATAGAAGCACTTGCATAAAATATATAACTTGCAACTAAAGAGATTACAACAATCGTAAAGATAGCTACTAACATAGAAAAACCACTTCTAAGCTTTTTCATTTAAATACCACCTTCTCTTTACAAATAGATGTTGTATTATTATTACCAAAGCCTAATCTCTCTTTTACACATAATTTTATATGAATTCTATTTTCAGTAGCATATGTTTTAAATACTGTAACATTGGTAGCAAGTAAAGCTCTATTTCTAGTAGTATTATATTGTTCCCCCATCCATGGTCTATAGTTATATCTTAACTCTAAATCAAATCCATCATTTGAATTATTAATAGGAACAATTGAGTAAGCACTCCAAGCTAATTTATAGTGTTCTGTAACTCTTTTTTTCCAATTTTTTGTATTATCTAAATTTAACTTTGGCAATGTTAAACTAGGAGTAAAACTTTTAACTATACCTATACCAAAAGTTCCACCAGTTGTTCCACTATATCCAATATCTCTATAACTATAATTATCAGGGAAAAATATAGCCATACCTTCTAAATTAACAATACTACCGTTAGATAATCTTTTAATAATATCTGCTTCAAAATTTAAATCAGACCCCGGTGTAGCTATGCTATATGCAGAACTTTTATCTATATTACAAAATCCACTCCAAGCTGGTGTCTGTTTAGGTATAAAGTTTATTGTATTGCTTCTATCTTGAGCTTCAAATCCATCTATATCATACCCAATCCACTCTAATACTTCATAATTAAAAGGTGCAGTAGAGATTGAAGCAATTGATGAATCAGTAGCACTTCTTCTTTTTACAATAGTTCCAGCTATTGCATAACTTAATCTATTTGCTATATTATTAAGTGCTAATTCAACTTTTAAGTTAGCCTTATGTAAAGTATTAACACGGTTATACCCTATATAGGTTTTTGCAATAAGAGAAGAGGCAACATAAGAGACAATAGATAAAATAACCATTGTTAATATAACTTCTATCAGAGTAAATGCCCTTTTCAAAACTGCTTCTCCTTAAGTTTACTAGAACCTATATTACAAGAGAAAGCTCTTAAAACAACACTCTTTTTATTATCATTTTGACTAGTTAAAGTTACCGTAATTGCTTTAATATTTGTAGATTTTATATTTTCAATGTTAGAAAAAGGATTATCAAAATTTATGGTAGGCATATTGTATCCACTTGGATTTGGAGTATCATCAATATAATTTACAACTGTAGATAGAGTAATCTTTTTATCTTTATAGTCTCCCTCTTGGGCTGTTGTATTTTCATTAGTTTTTATTAATTGTGTTGCCCTACCATTAAAGTCATCTATATCATCTGGTTCACTCTCTCCTAATTCCATTCCAAGGTTATTAGGACTGGTTGCTTTATATCTCGTTCCATTGGCATCTATAAATTTTCTGCTAGTTGTGATAGGGGAACCAACTCTTCTAGCTAATTTTATAAATATAGTTGGAAATGTCATATTAAACTCTTTTAAAGCATTATCCTCTTTTTCCACAATTAATATTGGATTTTTTCTATTAGGTGGAACACACTCTTCATCCCAATAACTTGACATTGCCATATCTAAAAAAGAGGCAGCATTAGATATTGCCTCTTGATTAATTGCTTCATTTGATGCTTTAGTAGTTTTAGATATTAAATTTGGAACAGAGATTAAAGTAATAGCAATTACTACCATAGCAAATATAAGTTCTATTAATGCAATAGCTCTTCTCATTACCAATCAACCTTTTTACTTTTTCTCCCAGTGCTATTAAAATCTGTTGCAAAACCAGTTTTACCTTTGCCAGACCATGCTGCACTACTATTTACAAATCTAACTTTATATAAATAAGGTGGTGGAGTATTACTAGAGTTATTAAATAATAAATATGGATATTTAGTAACCATATTTGTTGCAGGTTTTATATATGTTATATATGGATAATTAATATTAGCTCCTACTTTTTTAGCTACTTTTATATTATTATCTACTGCTTTAACAAAATTTTCTACAATATTTGGTTTTACCTCAACTTTATCTTTTGCATGGCTATCTTGTGCTGTATCAATATCTAATATAGCTTTACCATCACCTTTTGACGCGTCATGATTTAGTGCCAACCACCAATCATACTCGCTAGTTAAACTTTTACTTACATCAATACCATATTTTTTACAATAATCTAAACTATTATTACAGAATATATTAACTAAAATTGGTGTCTCTATATCTTTATCATAAATATCATCATAAAAGTCTATTTTAGATTTAACTTTTGCATAATAAAAGGTTTTTGTTTGATTTATATCTCTTGTAACTTTTGGTATATAGTTTTTCTTCATATTCACTGTTATCTTTTCATTAGGACTAGTTACTTGCATTATACCTAAATGTAAATTAAATGGATTAATTGCACCATTAAAGCTTCTTTCAAAATTAATATATTCATTATATCTTGCAATAGATGGTTGATAAAAATATTTTTTACTAAATGTTGTATCTATTTTGTTACTATTTGCCCTATAAACATTCACGCTATTATCTACTACGCTATTATATATAGCGTATTTTAGTTTAACATTATTACCAAATCTATCTTTAAGAGGATTTATTGATGTATTATAATCTAATTTGATATTTAAATCATAAGCACTACAACCATTTTTATAATTTGTTAATACTCTTTTATTTTTCCCTAAAGCAGTAATTGAACCATAAACATTAAGTGCCATAACACTACTATCAGCTATAGAACTTTTAGTTTGATTTAAATCATTAATATATACATAAGTAGAGCTATTATTTGGGTTAGAATCAGAAGAGATACTATCTATATTAAAAGTATATGGATGTAAAGATAGATTTAAACTAGGATATTTAGCTCCAATTCCATTTTGAATATCACAACCTCGACTTCTACTATTTAAATTACTACTATCAACATCAACAGAATTTTTTTGACAATCACTTATATCTGGGAAAGGTTTATATTTATAACCTTGTTGATCAACTCTAGTCCATGATGAATCTTTAATCTCTATATTATATAATCCACTATTATTAATAATGATACCATTTTGAGGCATAGTGGAATTATTACTTAAAGTTTCATGAAATTGTGTCTTTCCATTTATCAGTAGAAGATTTAATGGTATATCCTCTTTATCATCACAACTATCATTTCCAATAAACTTTGCTATAGATTCTTTAAAATAGTTATTTGGGTCACTTTTAAAATAGTATCCTATAGTATTTTCTCTTTTATTAAAGATTGTAGAGTTAATATCTAGTGGATAGAGATAACCAGCTGATATATTATTTAACTTAGAATCATTTAATCCAATATAGAGACCTTTTGTATTTTTATTTTCATTATTATCATAAATAGATATAGAGTAACTCTCCGGACGAATTGCAAAATTATCTCGTGAACAAATTGGAGTTGCATAATATTCTCTAAGGCAATCATAGCAAGAACTTCCAGAAGAGTTTGTGCAACTATTTTTACATAAAGCTGTTCCATTATCTTCTAAACTACTATAATATTTTTGATATAAGTTATCAAAACAACTACTATCTTCTTGATTATTACAATTATGATTAATAATAACTCTATCTCCATTAGAATTCTCTTTAGTTAATATCCAAATCCTAAAGGCTGCACTTTTTAACGCTAAATTACTAGGATATGTTGGATAGTCTTTAGGTATTGTAACTTTAACTCTTGATTCATTATTAAATTTAACAAATGCACCTTTACTATAACTATCTGGGTCACTACATACCGAATCAAAACCAGCAGAGCTATTATTGTCAAAGTTACTTCCATCTATTAACTCTAACTCAACTGTAGCATTACTTGTTGCCTCTTTATTAAATTTATTATTCTCATCTTTTTTATATGCAGCTATAGAAACTTGGTAAGGTACTCCTACTACTTGAGTTGGTAAAGAGTATCTTAAATCCTCTTTTTGACTAAATGTGCTATCTCCTCTTTCTATATTAAACATTCCATATATAGGGTCATATATTGGATTAATATCACATCTACCTATATAAAAGATAGAATCTTTTGGTGCATTTGTGCTTAATTGATATGGAACTTTATTAATACCATCAAATGATATTTTTGCACTTAAAACAACATCAAATTTACCTTGAAAATTGGATTTTAAAAAGTTATAATAGAGTTTTGAATATATAAGCTCTTTTGCTCCTATAGTTCCTCCATTTATATCTTCATTACTACCTATTGCAATTTCTCCTTCATTTACATTTGTATCTATTGCATAGTGGTAATTTCTACTATTAGGAGTAGAAGTTTTAGAGTGATTAGGAATATATTTAAATACATCATTTGGTATAAATTTAGCTTTTAATTTAGACTCTATTAAATCAAAATCAGCCTCTTGACTTCGTATTAAAACTTTAAGTTGTAAAGGTTTATTGGCAAAATTATTTATACTAAAGTTTCTATCACTACTCTCTATATCTATATATTCGCCTAATTTAATATTATAATCATAACAAACTTTTGGTGCATAAAGCTCTGTACTAAATGCTATCATACTAGCAGTTATATAATCACTTTGATCACCATCATCTAAATTATCATCTTTAGATACAATCCCTATTTTTATAGAGTCTGTATCTATTTTATTATCTCTGATTTTTTTCATTATTTTAGATACATCATATGTATCTACATCTATACCATTAGTATTTTCTATATTATTAAAGTTTCCACTACTTCTTTCTATATTCTCTATTGAAGCATCAAAAATATTATTAGGATTGCTTGAAGGCATATTATAAATATTATTTGTATTTTTATCTTTTATATACATTTTATCATATACAATATCCTTTCCTCCATATACCTTTTCACCTTCACCAACAAAAGCACTTATTTTAGCATCTACTTCTCCATACTTTGGAAGTCTAAAGCCTGATATTTCAACCTCTTTACTTGGTATATTTGTGCTTCCTCCTTTTCCTATGGCTTGATATCCATTATAAACAGATATATTTCTAGCTTTACCTCCAAGCCCCTCTTTATAAATTATTACTAATGACCAACCAGCATAATTACCTATATCTGCTTCTCTACCTTCATTAGTTAAAATATTAGCAACTGTAATAGTATGTTTTCCCCTTTTTAAGTTTTTTGCTTGTAATAAAGATGTTATATTTGCATAAGCTGCATAGTATCCTCCATAACTTCCATGTGCTAAATCATTATAAAATGTATCTGCTTGAACTTCTTGATAATTATCACTATTATCTACTCTAATTAATACTTTATTGGCATTTGTAGATGATAAATTTATTGGTTCATC
>CAYMGA010000043.1:0-2050 GCA_964389865.1 uncultured Nitratifractor sp. | reverse complement strand
AAATCCAAATCTATTATTTACACTACCTTGCCAAAATAGTCCAGCCCAAGCAATAGACTCATTACTATCTAGTAAACTATCTGGTAAAGTGAAATTTGCTGAACTAGAGTTCCAAGTCTGTTTTCCTAAAGGTGTAGAACTACCATCTACATCAATATATTTAACTACATAATCATTATTAGCTAAATTTCTATTGTTACTACAAGTTCCATTAAAAGAGTTATGTTCAACTAATAGACCTTTTTTTTCTGTTATACACTCTACACTATTTCCTATAGTAATATAGTTTCCTATTAAATTTCTAGTCTCAGGAGGATTTACTAAATTAAAATCTACATAACTTTGAGTATATAGTGTTCCAATAGTAAGATAAACTGTTGCACTATCTGTTTGTCCATATCTATCTTTTATTGTATATGTAAATTTATCTTCGCCAGTATAATTAAAATTTGGTTGATAAATTATTGTTCCATCATCTTTAAGTCCTAACATACCATGTGTAGGATTAGTATGACTTACTATTTTAATATCATCTCCAATATCTATACCATTTTTATTATCTGAAAAAAGATTAGCATATAAAGGTGTATTTTTAGCTACTTTAAAAATATCATCTTTCGCTTTTATATCAGGTTTATATACCTCTATTTTTAGTAGGGCATAATCTTCTTGTCCATATTTATCTTTAATTTTATATTCAAATTGATAATTTCTAGCACTTGAAGGTGCTTTAAATGAAAAGTTACCATTACTATTCCAAGTTAATTTAGAATCATTTGGCTCTACACTTATGACACTTAACTCTTCACCTACATCTGAATTAAAGCTACTTCCAGAATCTGTTATTAAATTTCCATTTAAAGTTTGATTTATTGCAATTTTATAAATATTATCATTTGCTTGTATATCAGTAGCTTGAACAACTATTTTAAACTCATCTTCGCTACTTAAACCATCATCATCTGTTACTTTAACTTTCAGGTTAAACTCTTTAGGAAAAACTCCACTACTATCAGTATATTTACCACTTATTGTTCCATCTTGAGTCATACTGTAGCCATCTGGTAGTGAACCTGAAACAATATTATATTTTAATTTATCTTTTGGCGTATCTTCATCTGTTGTATAATCTTTTAAATCTATACTATCTTCTTGGTTTAATCTTACATAGAAAGTATCTGCATTCAAAATAGGTGGAGACTTTGGTTTACTAACAGTAAAACATTTTTTAGCTTGATTATTCCAATACCACTCTTTCCCATTAGAGGTATCTATTTGTTTATAAAAACGGGCTTTATTACATATCTTATTACCATTAGAAGGAAGTTGTTTTATTTTAACTGTTAAAATAGCATCAAAAGCTTCATTTGTATCTATTTTATGTGTTGAAGTGCACTTTAAATATAGATCACTTCCACTATTTTGTTTTGAACACTCTACATTATTACTAGGACCTGGAGAAATACTAATAAATTTAAATACATTATTAGTTGTCCCATTTTTAGATATCCAATCTAAGATTCTAGTATATGTTTTAAATCCTCTATTAATGCCTTTGATTAAAAACTGTACTTTATCACCAACATAATAACTCTCTTTTTCATTTATAATAGTTTTAGAGACTTGCATTTTTTCTTTATCGTAATCAGTTCCAACATATACTTCTGCTTCAGATTCATTATTTCCATTATTTGATTCATACAAGTTACTATCAGTTGGATTTATTTTTACTTTATTAATTATTCTACCATTTTTAAGAGCTTTTGCTTCAATAAATATTGTATATTCTTCATTTTTAGTAAAAACATGATTACCATTACAAGTTACTTTATTATTATTTAATAACTCCTTTTTACACTTAAAATTATTTGGTTTATTGCCATTTTTAAATTTAATTTTTTTAATTTTTAATGAAGATGGTAACTTATCTGTAAGTTCTAATCTACTTGGTTGTTCATCATAATTTCCAAAAGTAATCTTAAATTTTACAATATCTCCAACATTATAGCCTTTTACAACACTATTATATTGATTATTATTTTTATTTTTT
>CAYMGA010000042.1:0-8694 GCA_964389865.1 uncultured Nitratifractor sp. | reverse complement strand
GCACTAAGTAACTAGTAAAAATTAAACACAAATAACTTTCGAAGGAGTATAGGGGGGTATAGTAAAAGAGTGTAGATAAAGTAACAACATATTATCGGTTTACTATCTCTACCCCTTAACATCTCTACAGCTATACCCCTTTATATTAAATTTTAATTTTGGGTTACTACTTATTAGCTATTTAAACTTGAGTTATATTTTTATCTTTATCTTCATTAATAACTTTTTTAGGAGTATTTGGTACTACTATTGGTTTGATTTTTTTATCTTCTTTAGGTTTAGATGGTTCAATCTCATCTAAGCCTCTATTTAATGTAGTTTGAGGACCTAACAGTTCTGGGTCATCTTCATTACTCTCTAAACTAAAAGGTTCTGGTTTCAAATTGTATTTATTATATTTTTTATCTTTTACGACAATTTTATCCTCTTTAATAGGCACAATTACTGTTGTATTAATATCTTTAGTAATATTAACATCTGGTAATGTTTTTTTAACTGGCTTAGGTTTACTAAATATAGAACACCCTGATATAAATAAAGCAAATAGTGCAAAAATAATTACCCTAATATACATACAGTTCCTTTAATGAAAGTTTATTTCTGATTTTACTTGACTTTTGTTAAATTTTTGATAAAATCGGATAAAAAGTAGGATTTTGAATGAATATAGTAGTAAATGGAGAAAAATTTAATTTCGACAAAGAGTTAACTATAGATGAATTATTAAATTTTTTAAAGATTAAAGATAAAGTTATGGCTGTTGCCGTAGATATGGAAATTGTAAAAAAAGAGAATTGGGAAAAACAGTTACTCAAAGATGGAAATAGAGTTGAACTATTGCACTTTGTTGGTGGAGGGTAAGATTAAATTTTTTTCTTACTCTCATCTATATTTACTTTTGTTAAAGGGTTAGATTCCATTGTAGTTTGAGGTCCTAATAGTTCTGGGTCATTTTCATTCTTTTCTATACTATATGGCTCTGGGTTTTGTTTTTTTACACTATGAACTTTTCTTTTAGCAACTTCTCTTTTTGAACTTTTTTTGGCAACTTTTACTTTTTTTACACTACTGTTAGAGACTGGTTTATTATCTGGTGCTTCTTCTATTGGTAAAATCATCTCTTCTACCAATAGAGGTGATTTAGATGGCTTATATAACTCTTGTTTTTTATCCTCTTTTTTTACATCTATTTTTTTGTGTTGTTGCTTCATATAGAGTCTTTGTTTTATTCTATCAATCACACAACCATTCATTAAAAATGCTACTAAACTTATACTTATAAAAATTTTTATTTTCATTATGCGTCCCTATTTATAATATATCAAATTATATATTATCTAATATTAATTATAGTTAAAATTTACTATAACAACTGCAATCGCAAACCCATTATCGTGTGAAATAGAAACAGATGAGCTAAAAATGTCAAAATTTTTATTTTTTAGTGTAAAAAAAGGTGCTCCTTTAATATCTTTTTTAATAGTAATATCTTTAAACTTTAACTCTTTACCTATACCACAACCTAGTGCTTTAGCAATAGCCTCTTTTGCAGCCCAATAACCAGCTATCGATTCAACTTTTTTTAAAGAGTCTATCTCTTCTTTATTTAAAAATCTATATAAAAACTTATCTCCAAATTTATCGATAGAGTTTTTAATTCTATCGATACTAACAATATCTGTCCCTACTTTTAAATTCATTACATCCACTCTATAATTTTTTCTACACTACTTGCAATGTAACACTTTAAATCATTTTGTTCCAATGGTTTAGAAGGTATTATAGCATTAAAAAAGCCTTGTGTTTTTGCCTCTTTTAAACGATGTAGCATATTTGGAACATCTCTAACTTCACCTGTTAAACTAACCTCACCTATAAATAGTGTCTTAGAGCTTAAATTTCTCTCTCTAAAACTACTAAGTATTGCTGCAATTATAGCTAAATCTGCACTTGTCTCTTGTATCTTAATTCCACCTACAACATTTATAAAAATATCATATGTTCCAAGTGGTAAATCCAACTTTTTCTCTAATAGTGCTAAAAGCATATTTAATCTATTACTATCAAAACCTGTTGAACTCCTCTTTGGATTAGCATAACTAGGTGTTACTAATGCTTGAACTTCAATAACTATTGGTCGGCTACCCTCCATAATAATAGTTAATGCCGAACCAGCCATTAGTGCCTCTTTATTAAAAAATCTTTCACTCATACTCTTTGCATCTCTTAGCCCACTACTATCCATCTCAAAAATACCAACTTCATTAGTAGAACCAAAACGATTCTTAAAGCTTCTAAGTAATCTTAAGTCACTATTACTATCTCCTTCAAAATAAAGAACAGTATCAACCATATGCTCTAAAACTCTAGGACCTGCAATTGAGCCATCTTTAGTAATATGCCCAATTATAAATATTGGTATATTTTTAGATTTTGCAATACGCATTAATTCAAAAGTTATTGCTCTAACTTGAGTTACAGAACCAGGAGCAGATGGAATATTATCATCATAAATAGTTTGAATTGAATCTATTACAATAAAAGTATAATTTTTAGATTCAATTTCATTAACAATATTTTCCATTCTAATTTCTGATAATAGATATAAATTATCTTGATTTGCACCTAATCTATCACCTCTTAACTTAATTTGAGATGCCGACTCTTCACCTGATACATATAAAATATCTTCTCCCATACTTGCTAAATTACCAGCTATTTTTAAAAGAAGTGTAGATTTACCAATACCTGGACTTCCACCAATTAAAGTTAAAGAACCAGGGACTATACCACCACCTAAGACTAAGTCTAACTCTTTTGAATTACTACTAAATCTTACAATATCTTCAGCTTTGATTTTTGTAATAGGTATAGCTTTAGATTCTATATTACTCTTTTGAGAAGATTGTTTTAAATACTCTATTTGCTCTTTATTTAACTCTATTAGAGAATCCCAAGAGTTACAACTAGGACATTTACCTACCCATCTAGGAGTTTGAAAGCCACAATTTTGACACTCAAAAAATCTCTTCTTTTTTGCCATTTTTAACCTTATTTTAAAAAAATTTAACTCTATTATACTAAAATTTAAGATATTTTATCTATTTTATCTCAAATGATGAAATATCAAGGCATTATTTTCACAACTTATGATATAATTATTTAAATTTAAATAGGAGATGTTTATAGTATGCAAAAAACTTTTAAAATGCTAATATTGGCTCTTTTGACAACATCTTCTCTACAGTCATTAACCTTTGATAATTTAAATAGTAATAACTGGAATTGGATAGCTGTTGGAGTCTTAACACTTTTATTTTTTATTTTATTAATATCTATAATTAGAGACATTAAAAACAATACAAAAAAAATTAATAGCATTTTAATAAAAGAAAAAAATAAAACAAAATCTAATAATAACTATATTAATGACATAAATAATGCAAGAATTGACTCTACAGAAAAATTAAAAAATAGTATAGAAGATATATCTAAAGATGAATTAAAATCTATATATAAAGAGTTATATTTAAGTAACCATGAAGAGGAGATATTTTTAAAAGTATTAAATGATGATATAGAGAAAAATTTAACAGAGTTTAAATTAAAAGATTTATTAGAAAACTTAACAAAGTATGATATTGTCAAAAAACCTGGTATTATTAGTAGTAATCACCATTTAATTGCAGATGAATCTATAATAACTGATATATTTTTCTTATTGAGTAAACATCAAACATCTGAACATAACTATAAAATACCTAAATTTGAAATAGAGTTAGATGAAAATAATAATAATTTAATAATTAAAGTATCAAGAAATTTAAAATTAAATAGACATATTAAACAAGTATTATCAAATAATATTGAACCTATATACTCTAAGTTATCTAAAAAATATTATGGTATATATCTATATTTAATAAAAAAGTTAGTTTCTAAAATAAATGCTAAATTGACAATTAATGCAAGTGAAGAGACATATATGGTAACTGTAACTACTCCTGTAGATATTAAATATGAAGAGATAGTAACTACTAAACCAAATAGAGTTTTAAAAGAGCATAAAAGGGGGCTTATTTTAACAGATGAAGAGAGTTCATATAAGCTTTATGAGTATTTAAAAGGTTTAAATTTTGATATAGATAGAGAAACTATAGAAGAAACAAATAAAGAGATACCTAATTTTATGGATTATGATATTGCATTTATAGATAGTAGAATATTTGAACCTATTTTAACAGAGTATTTACAAACTATTAAAAAGTATTCTCCACTTAAAGTTGTTGCAATATTGAGTGAAAATAATAAATTATACCCTTCTAGTTTAGTAGATGAAACAGTAGATATTACTAATATAGATAAAACTTTATACCAAAAAATAGAGAAGTTATATGGTAATCAAATGGTTGAAGCTAATAAAGAAATTAAAACAGAAATAAAACCTAAAGTGATTAAAAAGAAGCAAAAAGGTCAAGTTTTAATTGCTAGTGATGATATAGCTAATTTACATATATTAGAGTATATGATAAAAGAGTATGGTATTGAAGTTGTTAGTTGTAGAAATGGTATAGAAGTACTTAATTTACTAAAAAAAGAGAGGTTTGATTTAATAATATTAGATAGTGTTATGCCAAAACTAGATGGCTATCAAACTATTCAAAATATAAGAGAGAATGAAGAGTATAACTCTATACCAGTTATTATTCATACATCATTCTCAACAAAAAAAAGCAGTATGAGCAGTATATTTAAATTAGGATTTGACTCCTATTTACCAAAGCCATTTAATAAAAAAGCTTTAGAAGAGTTGTTAGAGAGATATGTTCCAATAGATACAAATTTTAATAAAAATTCAAAACCAGATAAACATAGTTTAAAAGAGTTTATTGCAATTTATGGTGATAGTGATAAAATGTTAGAGAAGTATATAAAAGAGAGAAGAGAGAAACAAGCACTACTATTAATTAAAGATTTACAATCAATTGCAACAAAAATAGAAGCAAATAATTTTATAGATTCTCTTAATGATATAGAAAATGCTTTAAAAGAAGATAATTTATTTGATAACTCATTAATATACTCTATGTCAGATAAATTACAACAATTAAAAACAGATATACTTAAAGAGTTAAGTGCTTAAGTTAAGAGAAATATAATTTCTACTCAAATAACAATGAAATAAGCTTTATTTCATTGCTAAGTAGATAGTAAAAATTAAAATCAAATATAATATCAAGGAGTAAAGATGTAGAGGTGTGAAGGAGTAGAATATAGTATAGTAAACCAATAATATGATGTTACTTTCTCTACACCTCTTCTCCTCTACTCCTTTTAAATTTATTTGTGTTTACTTTTTACTAGCTACATAAAAAGTAATTTCTGTATTTTTTAGAAGAGTTAAATTACTCTTCCCCATAAATTTCATTTAAAATTGAATTGATATACCATTTAACATCAAATTTTATTAAATCTTCTGGTTTTTCACCTATACCTATGTAGTATAATGGCATTTTTAACTCATTAGCTATGCTCAAAAGTGCACCACCCTTTGCAGTTCCATCAAGTTTGGTTACTATTATTCCATCTATACCTATCATTTCATTAAAAGCTTTTGCTTGATTAATTGTAGAACTACCTTGAGTTCCATCTAAAATTAAAAGCTTTCTATGTGGTGCACCTTCTAATGCTTTATTAGCAACCCTAACCATTTTTTTTAACTCTTCTGATAAATTAATTTGTGTATGTAACCTTCCTGCTGTATCAATAATTACATTATTTACATTTTTAGCAATTGCTGATTTTATTGTATCAAATACTACTGCTGATGGGTCATGCCCTTGTCTTGTTGCAACAATTGGGACATCAAGTCTTTTTGCCCATCTGCTTAATTGTTCTATTGCTGCAGCTCTAAAGGTATCTCCAGCACCTAACATCACTTTTTTACTTTCACTTTTATACATCTTAGCAAGTTTTGCTATAGTAGTAGTTTTACCTGCACCATTTACACCAATAATCATCTCTACAAAAGGTTTTTGCTCTGCTGTTGGATATATCCAATTTGCTTTATAATTAAATACTGCAACTAAAGAGTTATATAGTTGAACTCTATTTATACTATCTGGTAATTGCTCTAATAGCTTTTCTATTAAATCATAATTAACATCAGCTTCTAAAAGTAAATCTTCTAACTCCTCTTTATCTATTTTATCTCTTTTTATCTTTTTTTTCTCATCTTTTTTAGATGAGCCAAATGCTCTCTTAATAAAACCAAACATTTATATCCTTATAGTTATAATACTTTTTTTAATAGCCTAAATTAGGTTAATAGATTATATCAAAAATAAGGTTTATATCAAATGGATAAAGCATCAAAAAAGTCAATGTTTAGAAAAGAGATATTCTCTAAACTCAACAAACAAAAGATAAATAACTATAAAAGAGATAAAATTATTATAAATAGATTATATACTTTAATAAAAAAAGCTAAAATACAAGATATAATGATATATATTCCACTAAAAACTGAACCAAATATTGCACCCCTAATAAAATTGTTAAGAGAAAAAGGGTATAATTTATATGTCCCTTTCATAGTGGGAAATAGCTTTAAATTGGTAAGTTATAGATTACCATTAAAGATAAATAAATTTAAAATTAAAGAACCTAATAATTCATATAAAAAAGTAAAAAAGATAGATTTAGCGATTGTTCCACTACTAGGTATAGATAAAAGTTATAAAAGAGTAGGATTTGGAAAAGGTATGTATGATAGATTTTATGAGAGATTTAATAAAAAAATTGCTAAAACAATATTTTTACAAAGAGATATTTACTATATAGATGAATATATTACAGATAATTATGATATAAGTTCAGATTGTATATTGACAAACTCTATAATAGAAATTTATATGAATTAAACAGGTTTAAATAAGGAATTAAATTGATAACATTAATAGTTGGTTTTATACTGTTTAATTTAGGTCTTTTGATTGGTTGGTTTCTTACAACAAAATATTTAAAAGGGAAATTTAAAGAGTATGAATTAGAAGCAAAAGCAAAAGCTACAGTTATTAAAAATGAAGCTCAAAGAGTTTTACAAGAAGCTAATGAAAAGGCTAAAGAGCAAAAGTTAGAGATAAAACAGCTTCAAGTTATGGCTAAAGATAAAGAGAAAAATATAGAGAGACAAGCTAGACTTATAAACGAAAAAGAGAAAAGATTAGATGAAATTACTATTAAAACTGAAGAGTTACTAAAAAACTTAACAGATGAACTCTCTAAAGTATCTTCGATGACAAAACAAGAAGCTAAAGAGAAACTTTTAGAGTTGCATAAAAAAGAGATAGAAGCTGACTTAGCAAAACAAGCACATAAAATGATAAAACTTGCAAAAGAGGAGCAGACAAATCAAGCAAATTATATGTTAGCACAAGCTGTTGCTAGATATGCTGGTGATTTTGCAGGAGAGAGATTAATTAATACTATAAATCTACCTAGCGATGAACATAAAGGTAGAATAATAGGTAAAGAGGGTCGGAATATAAAAGCTTTAGAGCAACTATTAGGTGTAGATATAATTATAGATGAAACACCAGGAGTAATTTTAGTAAGTAACTTTAACTTATATAGAAGAGCAATAGCAACTGAAGTTATACAAAGGTTAGTTGCAGATGGAAGAATTCATCCAGGAAAGATAGAAGAGACTCACGAAAAAGTTCAAGCAGAATTTGAGCAAAAAATTTTTGAAGAGGGTAAAAAAGTAGTTTTAGATTTAGGACTATACCCAATGCATGAAGATTTAATAAAATTAATTGGTAGATTAAAATATCGTGCAAGTTATGGGCAAAATGCCCTACTCCACTCTTTAGAAGTTGCAAGATTAGCTAAAAGTTTAGCAGCAGAGATGGGTGGAAATGAAAAATTAGCACTAAGAGCTGGATTGCTACATGATATAGGTAAAGCCCTAACTCAAGATTTCGATGGTAACCATGTAGATTTAGGTGCAGAACTTTGTCGAAAATATAATGAAGACCCAATTGTAATTAATGCAATATATGCTCACCATGGACATGAAGACCCAGTATCAGTAGAGAGTGCTGCAGTTTGCACAGCTGATGTTTTAAGTGCGGCAAGACCAGGTGCAAGAAGAGAAGTTTTAGAGAGCTTTACAAAAAGAGTAAAAGAGTTAGAAAAAATTGCCCTTAGCTATAATGGAGTAATGCAAGCATATGCAATTAATGCAGGAAGAGAAATTAGAGTATTTATCGACTCTATGGAAGTAAACGATGACGAATTAAGTTTAATTACTCATAATATTGCAAAAGATATAGAAAAAAAATTGCAATATCCAGGAGAGATTAAAGTTCATGCAATAAGACAAACAAGAGCAATAGAGTTTGCAAAATAAAAATTAGGAGTTAAAATGAAAAAATTTATCACATCTATTATATTTGTAACAGCACTTATAAATGCTAATGTTATTTTAGATACAAACTATGGAAAAATAGAGTTAAAGCTATTTCCAAAAGCTGCACCACTTGCTGTTGAAAATTTTACAAAGTTAGTGCAAAAGGGCTACTACAATGGCGTTACTTTTCATAGAGTAATCAAAAACTTTATGATTCAAGGTGGCGACCCAACAGGCACAGGAATGGGTGGAGAGTCTATTTGGCACAAAGAGTTTAAAAA
>CAYMGA010000041.1:0-8698 GCA_964389865.1 uncultured Nitratifractor sp. | reverse complement strand
CAACTGCAAAGTTAGCTTGTAAAATCTTATCTGCACTCTTTTGCCCTCTATCAACTCTTGCAATGCCAAATGCTAATGGCTTTTTGTATCCACTGCTACTTTCAACATTTGATACTAACTCTTTAAACTCATCTATACTCTTTACTATTTCTATCATATTATCTCCATACTTTTTAATTGATATTATACTAAATTAAACTAATGCGCTTCTTATCTTGGTAGCTGTTAAAAATATATAATCTTTACCAGTGATTGTTACTCTATATCTCTTTTGCTGCAAATACTTTTTAGCAAAAATCACATCATTAAAAAGATGCCCCATCTCACTAAAATTATAATTTGGAACTTTCGCACCATAAACCATCTCACCACCAACCCACCTACAATTTGGAAACCCTAATATAATTGCACTATCTTTTTCTAAATAATTTATTACTATTTTCATAAGTAACTCTTTATAATTAATTGACCTACTCTGCATTGTCCCAATAGATATAAAGGCGTCAAATTTACCCAAACCTAAATTATCTATTCTATTAATATCCTCGCAAAAAAAATCTATATTATCAGCTTTAAATCTACCCTTTGCAAACGCTATAGCACTTTTAGAGTAATCTATACCTACAAAATTAATCTTATTAAAATTATCATCTTCTAACAACTCTTTAATTACATCAAACTCATCACCACCATTTATACCTAAATTTAAAACTCTTTTTCTATTATATATATCTACTCTTTTGAGTGCCTCTATATAGTAGTATATAAATGATGGCTCTTGCATCTTATCTATCTTAAAAAATTCAGAATCTACACCATATTTATCATCTAAATTATCTAAATGAAAACTAAACTCTTCTAACTTTTTAAAAGTTATCTCTACTAAATTGCCTAAATTCTTAGGAGTTAACATTTTACACTTTAATATTTGAGCTAAATCTATCCAACTCTTATATCCTCTATAAATATATATCTTATCATTTATATATACTATCTCTCCACTATATAGATTATCCTTTATATCAGGATTTAAAACCCTAAATATCACCTCATTTGTATCTTGTAACTTATCTCTTAAAATAGTTATAATATCTATAGTTAATTCGTTAGAAAAATGCAATATTATCCTTTATTTATTACTTTTAAATTGCCTTATTATACCTAAGATATAGCTCTAATAAAAAATATTCAAAAATTTTTTTATACTATTAAGCTATTTTTTATAGATTATATGCAATTATTTTAGTAAACACTTACATATGGCTACAAAAAGCATTTTAATATTAATTAATTTAAGGTTCATATTAGTTAATGTTAAGTATAATTCTCTTATTAGGAATGGTAAAGTTGCTCTACAATAAGAGCTAAAAACATTCATATTTAAAAGGTGGAAAAAATGAAAACTATATCTAAATTATTCAGTGTTGCAATAATTGCTAGTAGCTGTATATTTGCAGGTGGACCTTTTACTCCAACACCTCAACCAGATGTTGAGCCAGTAGAACCAGCAATTGCAGAGATTCCAGATACTGCACCAGCAAAAGATATTCAACCATATTTTGGTGGGGCACTAGGCTCTATGAGTACTGATGTAAAGAGTCAAGCAAAAGTTTGTGGTGGTTGTCAATATGATAAACTAAACCAAAGCACAAGTAAAGCACCAGATAAAATTTTAAATTGGGGTGGTAGTGATAGTGCAACTAACCTTATGGTCTTAGCTGGGGTAGAAGTAAATGATAATTTAGCTGTTGAAGCTCGTATTACTAAAGCTGTTTCAGATTTTGAAATTAAAGACCATAAACCAATTAGTTTCTCTAATGCTGCACTTTACTTAAAACCACAAGCTAAATTTGAAGACTTCTCTGCATATGCTTTATTAGGCTATGGTATCTCTAGTATAGACTTTATGGGTAAAAATACAAAAACTAATGGCTTCCAATATGGAGCTGGTGGTAGCTATTCAGTAAATGACCAACTTGCTGTTTTTGCTGACTATACAAAATTAATGGGTTCAAGTAAAAAAATATCTAAAGCTAGTACACTTCAAAATGTAGATAGTGTAAATGCAGGTATTATATATAAACCATAATTGATTTACTCCTAATATTTTAAGAGGTTTTAATGAACCTCTTAAAAATATAAAATTACTTTAAACTCTTTTTAAAACATAAATAACTTTATCATTACTATCCATATTATACAAATTAATGGGGAAGCTCTCTATAACTTCCCATCCACCTAAAAGTTTAAAAAAATCTTTGGAATAGTAATATTGAGATATATACTCACTAAATTTATTATAACTATCACCATCTTTTTTAAATAGCGTAAACTTAGAATCATATAATCCCACCTCATAGAAGCTCTCTATTGCTAAAAATCTACTACTATCTTCTGCTATAAAATTACCTACTGCTACTTCACTTAAACCAAATTCACTATTTACATCAAAAATAAAGTAGCCACCATCTCTAACAATATCTTTTAAATCCTTAAAAAACTCAATGAACTCTTGTGGAGTTAAATAATTTACCATATCAAAAGTAGCTGTTGCAATATCAAAAATATTATCAATCTCTTTTAACTCTTTATTAAAAATAGAATTCAAACCTTTAGATTTAGCAACTTCAACCATTTTAGAGCTTCTATCAATACCATAAATAGTATCTATCTTGTAACGACTCTTAATATCTAATAAGAAATCTCCACCACCACAACCAATATCAATTAAACTTTTAAACTCCAAATTATCTAAAATATTAAAAAAGTAACCATAAAGTTTAGGTGCATACTCTTTAATACCTAATAAATCCTCCACCTCAGCATAAAGATTTAGAGCCTCTTTACTATTACTATTTTCCAAGCTCTACAACCTCTTTTAATTTAGAATATAAAGAGAGTATCTCCTCTTTCTTTTCAAAAAAACTATTCTTATTTGCAATTAAATGAGCACTTGATTCCATAATTACTTCAGCTTCTACTAAACCATTTTCTCTAATTGTTGTGCCTGTTTCAACAACATCTACAATAGCATCTGCTAAACCAACTAATGGTGCTAACTCAATAGAACCATTAAGTTTTATTACCTCTACACCAACTGCTTTACTTGCAAAATATTTTTTAGTAATATTTACCATTTTAGTAGCAATTTTAATATCTGGTCTGCTCCAATCTAACTTATCTTCTTTTTTTAAAGCAATAGATACTCTACACTTTCCAAACTCTAAATCTAAAAGGTCTAATATATCTAATCCCTGCTCTTTAATTACATCTAATCCAACAATTCCAATATCTGCTGCTCCATACTCTACATATGTAGCTACATCTTGGTTTTTAACATTTAAAAACTTAAATTGCTCATTTTGAGAAATTAACTTTCTTCCTTTAAACTCAAATTCACTATTAAAAATTTTACCCATTATAGCTAAAGTATCCTCTGCAATTCGCCCTTTAGGCAAAGCTATAGTTAACATTTAATCTCCTTAATTACTTTTTGCATACCTTTAAATATCATCCCTTTATCATATTTGGCATTTAAATATTGTGCTAAAATTTTCCCATCTCCACCTGTGCAGTATATTGGTAAATCCTCATTATTTATACTCTTCACCAATGATATAATTGGTGCAATAATTCCATATAAAATTGACTCTTTAGTATTACTTTTAGGTAATTTAGTAATATCTATATGCTCTATATCATCAACTCTTAAAATACTAGATATATCTAAATAAGCTTTTTTAACACTATATAAACCAAGTAATATTGTTCCACCTATAAAGATATTGTCAATCTTTTTATCAATTGTAATTGCACTACCAGCATCTATATAGATACCATCACCATAAGAGTGTAAAAGAACTTTTCTATCAACTCCCATTCCCTTATACTCACCATCTATACTCACAAAAGGCTCTATATTAATCCACTTCTTTTGACTTTGTAATTTTTGAGTTAATTTTGGGTTGACATTAATATAGTAGAGTTTATCATTTTTAAATTTATCAAATAGCTCGATATAGCTTAAATTTAAAGCCTCTCCATCTAAAAATAGATGAGCTCTACTATTTCCTATATCTACTAATTTCACTTAATTAGCCAACTATTCGTTAAATGAACCCATAGAAGTTAATTTCTTATATCTCTTTTCTAATAACTGCTCTTTAGTTAAAGCTTTTAACTCTTTAAGAGTATGTAAATAATACTCTTTTATCACATCAGCAGCAACTTTTTTATCTCTATGTGCTCCAATTAGAGGTTCATCTATAATATCATCAATTAAGTTATGCTCTTTTAAAGTATCTGGAGTTATCTTTAGTGCCTTTGTGGCTTGTTCTACTTTAGTTGGGTCATTCCAAAGTATAGCACTACAACCCTCTGGTGAAATTACAGAAAATACAGAATATCTCATCATAGCTAATTTATCAGCTACACCAATTGCTAAAGCACCACCACTTCCTCCTTCTCCAATTACAATAGAGATTAAAGGAATAGTGACATCTGATAACTCAAAAAGGTTTCTAGCAATTGCTTCACTCTGACCTCTCTCTTCTGCACCAAGTCCAGGGTAAGCACCTGGAGTATCTATTAAAAATAGAACAGGAATATCAAATTTTTCAGCTAATTTTACAACTCGAAGAGCTTTTCTATATCCTTCAGGATGTGGCATACCAAAATTTCTTTTTAATTTATTCTTAGTTCCACGACCCTTTTGTTCTCCTATAATAACACTCTTTTGACCACCTATCCAGCCTAAATAACAAATAATTGCTTCATCATCGCGAAACTGCCTATCTCCATGAATCTCTTGAGCATTATCCATAATTAATCTAACATAATCTAATGCATATGGTCTATCTGGATGTCTAGCAAGTTGTAATTTTTGGTAATCATTTAAGTTACTAAATGTCTTCTTAACCTCTTTATCTAAATCTTTTTCTAGTATCTCTACTGCATCTTTATCGCCTCTTGCTTTTGCAGATTCTATTGCAGTTTGTATATCTTCAATAGACTTTTCGAAGTCAAGATAGTTTGCCATTTATAATTACCCTTTATATTTTTTAAAAATTACAACCCCATTTGTTCCACCAAAACCAAAAGAGTTACTCATTACTACATTAAGTTCTGCCTCTCTAGCACCATCTGTTACATAATCTAAATCACAATTTTCATCAGGAGTTTCATAGTTAATTGTTGGAGGCAATACTCCTTTTTCCATTGCCATAATAGAAATTACTGCTTCTGTTGAACCAGCTGCTCCTAAACAGTGACCAATTTGACCTTTAGTAGAACTAACTGGTGGACAATTCTCTTTGCCACCTAAAAGCTCTTTAATTGCAGCTGTCTCATTTTTATCGTTTACTGGAGTAGAAGTTCCATGTGCATTAATATAATCTAATTTTGGATTACCAGCCATTTTCATAGCAGCTTTCATAGCTCTTAATGGTCCATCCATAGTTGGTGTTGTAATATGATTTGCATCTGCACTTTCACCAAATCCAACTAACTCTGCATATATTTTAGCACCTCTTGCTTTAGCAACTTCTAAATCTTCTAAAACTAATGCACCAGCACCCTCACCCATTACAAATCCATCTCTAGCTTTATCAAATGGTCTTGATGCTTTTTGTGGGTCATCATTTCTAGTTGATAATGCTTTCATAGATGCAAAACCACCAATCCCAACAGGACAAATTGCACTCTCAGCACCTACAACTAACATTGCATCTGCACCACCTAGCATAATAGTTTTAGCGGCTTCACTAATTGCATGAGTTCCAGCAGCACATGCAGTTACAGAACTTAAGTTTGGACCTTTTAAATTTTCGTAAATAGATACAAAACCACCTAGCATATTTACAAGAGCCGATGGAATAAAGAATGGTGATATTCTTCTAGGACCTCTAGTTTCACATACTAAAGAGTTTCTCTCAATTGCCGGTAATCCACCAATTCCTGATGCTGAAGATACACCAAATCTTTCACTCTCAATTTTACCTGAAATATTAGCATCTTCCATTGCCTCTTTAGCAGCTTTTAGACCAAAATGGATAAATCTATCAGCTTTTTTAACCTCTTTAGCATCCATTACAGTAGTTGGGTCAAAATCCTTAACTTCTCCAGCTATCTGAGCAGAAAGCTTAGAAGGGTCAAATATTGTAATTGTATCAATACCACATTTACCTGCAATAATAGCATCAAAAGAGCTATCTTTATCATGCCCTAAACTATTAATCATACCTAAACCTGTAACAACTACCCTTCTCACGGCAACTCCTATTAAATTAATTAAAGATAACAAAACTCATTTGTAAGTTCTCTTATCTTTACCCCAAAATAGGGTAAAAGTAAAATTAAGCTTTAGCTTCTTCTATAAATTTAACTGCATCTGCTACAGTAGCAATAGATTCAGCTGACTCATCTGGAATTTCAATATCAAACTTCTCTTCTAAAGCCATAACAAGTTCAACAACATCTAAACTATCTGCACCTAAATCTTCAGCAAATTTTGATTCTTCCTTAATCTCATCAAGATTTACACTCAATTGCTCTGCTACTACTTCTTTTACTTCATCTAAAATTGCCATTTTAACTCCTTATAAAATATGCGCTAAGTATAGCTAAAAATCGTTAAAAATAGTTAATAAAACTTGAATTTAAACTATACTTTTTATAAAAAAACCTTTAAAAACTATAGAAATTACTTTTCTTCCTCAATACCAATAAATTGAACCTAATTTTATTACTTAAGCCTAAAAACATAAAGCCAAAAGCTTATTTAAAAACATTAGATTTCTTAAAAAACTCATGAATTGAGAATAAAAAAGCTTTATACTTTTAGCAAAGATATTAATTAATTTCTATAATTTTCAAATTTATTATAAGTAGTAACATAAAATTAAAATCGAATATAATATCAAGGGGGTATAGGTGTAGAGGTGTGAAGGAGTAGAGATAAAAATTAATAATATGATATTACTTTCTCTACACCTCTTCTCCTATACTCCTTTGAAAGTTATTAGTGTTTAATTTTTACTAGCTACTTAAAACCAAACTTTTAAAATTTAAAATCACTTTTGTTCCTATACCTTTTTTTGATTCTATTTTTAATAAAATATCCTCTTTATCACAAAAAGTTTTAACTATTTTCAAACCTATTCCTTCTCCTTCAAATAGGTCAGATTCTCTATAGTATCTTTGATAAATTAAACTAAGTTCATCTTCTGATATGCCTACTCCATAATCTTCTATAATCAATTCAGAACCCTTAAGAGTAATATTAATATCACTATTTCTATTAGAATATTTCATACTATTTTCTATAATATTATCTAATACTTGCTCTAAACCTATATTATCTACTAAAATATATAAACTATCCAACTCTAAATTAAAATTGTTACGATTTAACTGCTTAAAATAACTAACTCTCTCTAAAATTAACTCTCTTAAATCTATTTTCACCTTCTCTATTGGCATAATATCTTTTTTAATCTCATATCTAAGCTGCTCATATAATCTATTTAATCTATGTAATGCTGCATCAATTCTATTTAACTTTTTTAAATTTTTACTATCTTTTAAACTTTTAGATAACATCCTAACATTTGCATCTATAGTGCTAATTGGTAAATTTATCTCATGTAAAGTCTCTCTAATTAAATTCTCTAGCACTATATCTTGCCTCTTTTTAGGTTCAACTAAATAGTTATAAAGCACTATTCCAATTGTTATAATTACAGGTATTGTAGCTAAAAACGAGAGTATATAATCACCTTTAAAGAGTTCAACACTATGTAAAACAAAATTGTAAAATATAAATATCAACCCTTCTAAAGCAATAAATATAATTAAATACCAAAACTTCATTATAATTCATCTACTCTAAATCTATATCCAATACCTCTAATACTCTCTATTTCATTTGGAAGTATCTTTTTTAAATTGCTAATATAAACTCTTAAAGCCCTGCCATTTGGCTCATCTAAACCCCATATTTTATGATAAATCTCATCATAAGTTACAACACTCTCTATTTTTTCTAATAACAGTTCAAGTAGCAAAAACTCTTTAAATGTTATCTTTTGCTCAACTCCTTTTAGTGTTACACTTTTCCTATCTCTATCTAAAATCAAATCTCCTACTTTTATAATATTACTTTTGCTAAATCTTCTCTTAATTACCTCTATTCTAGCTATTAACTCATCTAAATCAATAGGCTTTTTAATATAATCATCTGCACCCACACTAAAACCATTTAATAAAGACTCTTTATCATCTCTTGATGTAATAAAAATAGTAGGAGTATTATCTTTAGCATCTCTTAAAGACTTAAGAGTTTTAATACCATCTTCGAAAGGTAAATTAATATCAAATAGATATAAGTCATAATTTTTTTCGTAAGATAAATCAAAAGCACTATAAGGGTCAAAAACACTATCTACAAAAAAACCTTCATCTTCTAAAAACTCTTTTAAAGTCTCGTTAAATAATCTATCATCCTCCAAAAGAAGTATCTTCAAGAAAGTCCTTTTTTTAATAGTGTTAAGTGCTATGTGTTAAGTGTTAAGATTTTTTTAAGTTGCACAAAAATTCAAAATTCTTAGCACATAACACATAGCACTTAACACTCATTGATGATGCAAAAGCAGAGCTTTTTACATCATCATCCCCCCATTAACCTTTAATGTTTCGCCTG
>CAYMGA010000040.1:0-8938 GCA_964389865.1 uncultured Nitratifractor sp. | reverse complement strand
ATGCACAAAAGACATTTGTAACTCCTGGGTCAAAGCCACTGCCAAGAAGCCCCATAATATTTGCCTCTTTAAATGCATCATCTTTTGCCCATTGTAATTTATACTCAAATTTTGCTTCATCTGGATGCTCATAGTTTGCAGTATCTAAATAATCAACACCACACTCAATACAAGCATCCATAATTGTTAAATCTTGGTAAGGCAAAGCAACATTTATAACAATATCGGCATTAACTTGCTTAATTAACTGCACCAACTCTTCTACACTGTCTGCATCTACCTTAGCAGTGTTTATATCTACACCAACTCTATCTTTTATATTTTTGGCAATATCATCACACTTAGATTTTGTTCTACTTGCCAATGTGATATTCCCAAAAGTATCAGCATTCATTGCACACTTAAATGCTACCACATTACCAACACCACCTGCACCAATAATTAATGTATTTTTACTCATTTTTCATCCTTTTTTTCATCCTTAACTAGATATTTAAATATTCCAAATTTATACTCTTTTCCTGTCAAGATATAGTAGAAATCATTATAATTATTTACTATAGAGATAAAGTCATCTTTTGCCTCTGGAGTAGCTGCAATTAAAATTCTATCACTTACTTTAACTTCAAAATTATCATCTGGGATTAGTGTTATTTGCTCTTTTCTATTTTTTATTATTAAGAATATAATTTGTGCTCTTTTTTCTCTATTACTAAGGGATCTAGCAAGTAGCCCTAAATTCATAGAGTTTCCACTTTTTAGATAATCTGTTAATGCATTAGCTTGTGATTTTACAACTCTTATTTCAAAAATTTCTGGTTGATAATTGGTCTTTTTTCTAATTCTTGCTAATAACTCTTTTCCCCATTCATCATCTTGCTTGTGTAACTCTTTTAAGAATAAATAAGAGAGTGGCATAGATACTAATCTATGGACATGCTCTGAGATTACCTCTTCTAAAATATATACTCTATCAATTTTGGCAGAGTTAAATACTGTAATATCATCTAGCGTATTTTCTCTACCAATTGTATAAATATCAGGATTTATTTTTCTTGCTGTTAAAAGAATTGTTAAATTAATTAAATCATCTTTAGTTGCTGCAACAATTGCTTTTGCCTCTTTTACACCAGCTTCTATTAATGTTTTATAATCTTCAGCATCTCCAAAGATTGTACTCTTTTTTGTTGCTTTATGTGCTGCAGATTTTAAGTCTATAAATGAAGACTCTGTATTTGCTTCATCTAATGCCTCTTTTAAAGCTTTACCCATTCTTCCATAACCACATATAATATATTTACCTTTTGGTAGAGGTTTATATTCGTGTATATAGATATTGTGTTCAAATATTATCATCTCTATTGTCCATAAATTAGGGGCTTTTAGTGCTAAAGAGAATCTATTTGATACTAAATGAAATGGATCTATAATATTTTTAATGCCTAAATTTTTTAAATGTTCTGTTTGCTCTTTTGTAGTTGATTTTACAATAATATTTAAATTCTTATTTAATAGTTTTGAAATAAGTGCAATTTTTGTATTTTTAAAATCACTATCGAAAAGTGAAATTATAGCTTTACAATTTCTTTTTGTAATTCCTGCTAATCTTAAAATATCTGGTGTTGTAATATCTCCTTGTATAGCATATACTTCTGGTATAAAGTTTTCTAACTCTAACTCATCTATTTTTTCTTGGTCTCTATCTATAACTACAATTCTTTTGCCATCTTGGCTTAATCGATGAATTAACTCTTTTGTTGTATGGTTATAGCCTAAAATAATAACAAAAGGCTCTTTGAGAGATTTTATTTTTTTTGAGAATTTAGATATTTTTAATTCAGTAAGTAGTTTTTGATCTTGAATTAGAGCAACTAATGTACCAATAGCATAAAACCAGCCAATTACACTTATATATATCGAAAATAGTACCCACATTCTTTGAGCATAAGTAAATTCATATGGGACTTCACCAAATCCGATAGTAGATGCCATAAAACTTACAAAGTAAAAGGCATCAAAGAAACTCATATAGTATGTATGACCTTGATTATCAACCCCAGGTATTAATACTAAACCCAAAATTGTAATCGAAAAAGTTATAATAATAACTAAAAATGGAGTTCGCATTCTGCGGATAATTATCCACAGTATATTATTGCTATGTTCCATAAGTTAACGCTTTGATTTTATAGTATCGCTCATAAATAATATTACAGAAACTATATTTGCCATTAAGGCTCCACCAGATAAAGAGACAATAATTTGGGCACTATCTGCAATACCATTTGTTGCTACATATTCAGATAACCCCCAAACAATAGATGCTGAAAGGAGTTGAATATCTGCAACTAAACTTGTAGCCAAAAGAACAGAACCTAATTGAGTCTTATCTCCAAGTTTTAATATTGTAGCAATTAAGTTTACTACAATTGTAGCAAATAACTCATATGGACTATGATGAGCGAAGTTATCTATATCTCCATAGAAAAAGCCAAAGTTTAGCGTCATAGCTAAAATAATAAAGAAACCTGCTATCACTTTTTGAGTATTCATGAGCAATCCTAATAGTAAAATGTAGTTATAATTATAACTTAAAATTTTAATAAATGGATATTTTATTGAAAATTGATATTAAATTTTTGTATTATAATGTATAATATTGTTTATTAAATCATAAAGGTATATTGTGGCACAATCAGATATTGAATTAATTGAGCATATGTCTAATCCAAATAATTATGGCAGAATAGAAAATGCTAGTAGTATTGGAATAGGTGAAAATCCTCAAAATGGTGAGAAGGTAATAATTTATATCGATGTAGAATATATAGATGGAAAGCCAACTATAAAAGATATTAAATTTGAAGCAATTGCATGTATGACAACAGTTGTTGCGGGGTCTATTATTACTAAAGAGGCTAAAAATATTACTTTTGATATGGCAGGAGAGTTAATATCTCTAACTCTTGGAATGTTAGAAAATGTTCCCCCAGAACAAGCAGCATGTTCAGAGATGGTTGCAGTTGCATTAAAAGCTGCCATTGATGGATATATTAGGTCTAAAGATAGCGATAAGAAAGAGACTTTAATTTATAAAATAGAGCAGAGTTGTTTGCCAGAGATAGAACACTCATTTAATCAAGAAGGAGAGTAAAATGGATAGTTTATTAGTGAAAACACATGAATTATGGCTAAGCACTTTAATGGCATCTTTTATGAGTAAAAATTTAGATACAAAAAGAGATTTAGATAACTTTAGTGATATTATCTTTAGACACTTTACATGGATAGAGAGAGAATTAATTAAAGAGGGTATAGAGTATAACTATGATAGAGAGCAAATTCCAATAAAAGTAGATAATTTAAGAGTAATTTTAAATAATCTTATTGATAGAATCAATACAATAGAGTTGATGCTAGTTAATCTTGAACAAGAGGCTCTAAAGCATAGGATTCAAACAGATTTAGATTTTATTAAATATAAAATCTCTAAAATGGAAGATGAAGATGTAAACTCTTTTAATGCTAATAGAAAATATAAAGATTTTTCTCTATCAGATGAAGCAACAGATGCATTTACACTATTTTTGTTTGAAGAGAGTTATAAAGAGTATGAGTTAATTATGATTTATAACTACTTAAAAGCACACTCAAATGATGATTTCTTAAATAAGATTTTTCAAATTTTAGTAGATGAGAGCTTTTTTCATCTTAAAAGCTTTGGTCAAATGATGAGTGAAATGGGAATATTAGGAGTGCCAAGAGTTATACATAGGTCTTTATATCAAATAGATGATGTTGTAGAGTTTTTAAAAGATGGTATAGATGAAGAGTTAGCAGCTAAAGAGCAGTGTAAAGATTTATCTAATGCTGTTGCTAAAGATAGCCAAGAGTTAGCTAAATTTTTTGATTTTATTAATTATCAAGAGAATTATCATATAGAGTTAATGAAAGATGCATTAGATTATTATAGTAAAAAAGGAGTTTAATTGAGTAAACATTTTACATCTATTCTATCAAGAGTTTTTGGTAAATTTGCAAATACTAAATTTCCTTCAACTTTTCAAAATTTTATAAATAGTGGTTATGTTAAGTTGATGGGCTTAGATATGAAAAATTTTGCTCCTACAAATAGCTATAGTAGTTTAAAAGATTTGTTTATTAGAAAATTAAAACAAGAGCCTATAATTGATGCCTCTATAACTTCTGTAATCTCTCCTTGTGATGCAAAAGTTATAGCTTTTGGTAAAATTAATAGAGCTACTGCTTATCAAATAAAGGGTATGGAGTATAATACAAATGAGTTAATTGGAGATAAAAATAGTGTTCGAGATGAGTTTTTAGATGGTGGTAATTTTATAAATTTTTATCTATCTCCTAAAGATTATCATAGATACCATATGCCATTTGATGTAAAAGTGAAATCTATACTTCATATTCCTGGAAAGTTATATCCTGTTAATATGCCTTTATTAAAAAGTAAAAAGAATCTATATTTAGAGAATGAGAGAGTTGTATTAGAAGTTTTTGATAGATTTAACAAAAGACACTTTATAGTATTGGTAGGTGCATTAAATGTTGGTAAAATGATTGTTTTATTTGAACCTAGGCTTAAAACAAATATTAAAGATGATAAAATTACAAGATATAGTTATAATGAGCCAAAAGAGCTTAAAAAAGGTGATTTATTTGGTTGGTTTGAGATGGGTTCTACAATTGTAATCCTTAGCCAAAAAGATGCGATTGAGTGGAGTGTAGAGTTAAATGAACATGTCTCTTTTGGAGAAGTTATAGGTAAACTAATAGATTAATTTGAGCTTTTAAAAAGGAGGCTTTGTAGTGAATATAAAAGAGATAGAAGAGTTTTCAAGTATTAGGGTAAAAGCTAGAGCTTATTTTTGTTATATATTAAGTAGAAGTTTACCAACAGGTGTGCCTAAAGTATCATTAAGTGAAATTAAAGTTGCATTAAAAGGAATATCTAAAACTTTAAAAAAAGTTGATGCAATGTATATTTTAGATGCTGATGGAAAGCAAGTAATAAATACAATTAGTTTAAATCCTAAATACGCAAGAAAAGGAATAGGTGCATTAAGAACTAATAGAGCTTATTATTATAAAGTTATAAAAGAGAAAAGGTGTGTTTTAACTGACCCATATCCATCTATAAAGAGTAATAATTTAGTTATTACAGCAGCTTATCCAATATATGATGATAAAGATAATCTTTTATATATTGTATGTATCGATATAGCTTTAGATAATCTTTTATCTATGGTTCATGCATCTTCCATAGATTCTATTAGTGGTAAAGTTGTAAGGTTATCATATGCGGCTTTTACTTTAGCATTAGCTTTAGTAGCACTACTACTTTTTGTTAAAGGTGTATATAGTTTTATGAAGTTTGGTATTGACTTTAGAGATATAGATTTAAAATATGTTTTTGAATCAACTATTCTTTTAACCCTATCTCTTGCTATATTTGACTTAGTTAAAGCTCTCTTAGAAGAGGAGGTCTTAGGAGAGAAACATAAAAATAGTGGTGATGAGATACACAAAACTATGGTTCGCTTTATAGGTTCTATTATTATTGCTTTATCTATAGAGTCTTTAATGTTAGTATTTAAGTTTGCCCTAACGGATTCAAGCAAACTGAAATTTGCAGTTTTATTAATAAGTGGCATATCTATTTTACTTGCTAGTTTAGCTTATTATATTAAATCTTTAGATAAGAGAAGTAGATGACAGCTATTTTTGATTTAGATGGAACTTTAGTAGATAGTTCTAAAGTATTAAGTGGTGCTATAAATCGTGTTAGAGAGGAGTTAAATCTTCCTTCTTTACCAAGTAGTGAAATAATAAGAGAGATTAATAATCCAAACTGTAACTATGCACAATATTTTTATGAAACTGATGATATTTTATCAATACATGAAGATATATTTAAAAATTACTATTTTGAAAATTATGATAAAGAGTTAGAGTTATTCATTGGCGTAGAAGAGATGCTTAGAAATTTAAAGAGTAATAACATTAAATTAGCAATAGCTACAAATGCATATAGAGAACCTACCATTAAAGTATTGGAACATTTAAATTTAATAGGTTATTTTGATACAATTACATGCTGGGATGATGTTAAGAGAGGTAAGCCATCACCTGATATGCTTTTTAAAGTTTTAAACGATTTAAATTCTAAAAAGTCTATCTTTATAGGTGATAGTCAAAGAGATTATTTAGCATCAAAAGAGGCAAATATAGAGTTTATTTTAGTCGATTTTGTAAATAGAGTTGACAATATCAAAGATGTAGAAAAAAAGATTAATTATTATTTAAAGGAAGTGTAATGTTAGAAAAGAGTAGTATAGCTTTTGATGAAGCAAAAGCATATATACCAGGGGGAGTTGATTCTCCAGTTAGAGCTTTTAATAGTGTTGGTGGAGTTCCTCCATTTATTGAAAGAGGTGAGGGAGCTTATATTTACGATATAGATGGTAATAGATATATTGATTATGTTCAAAGTTGGGGTCCACTTATATTTGGACATTGTGATAAAGATATAGAAGAGGCAGTAATTTCAACAGTAAAAAAAGGTCTTAGTTTTGGTGCACCTACAACTCTTGAGACTAAACTTGCAAAAGAGATAGTATTTTTATTTGATACAATAGATGAAATTAGATTTGTAAACTCTGGAACAGAAGCAGTAATGAGTGCTTTACGACTTGCAAGAGGCTTTACTGGTAAAGATGATATTATAAAATTTGCAGGGTGTTACCATGGACATAGCGACTCTTTATTAGTTCAAGCAGGAAGTGGAGCAGTAACTTTTGGAACTCCTAGTAGTCCAGGTGTTCCAGCAGATTTAACAAAACATACACTACTTGCAACTTATAATGATTTAGATAGTGTTAAAAAATGTTTTGAAGATAGTGATAATATAGCTTGTATAATAATAGAACCAATTGCAGGAAATATGGGCTTAGTTCCTGCTAATGAAAAGTTTTTAGAGGGCTTAAGAGAGTTATGTGATAAACATAATGCACTTTTAATTTTTGATGAGGTAATGAGTGGATTTAGAGCAACTCTAAGAGGTGCGCAAGGTATTACTAAAGTTAAACCTGATTTAGTTACTTTAGGTAAAGTAATAGGTGGAGGAATGCCTGTTGGTGCATTTGGAGGTAGAGATGAAATTATGCAAATGTTATCTCCAAATGGTCCTATATATCAAGCTGGAACACTTAGTGGTAATCCTGTTGCAATGGCTGCTGGACTTGCAAGTTTAACAAAATTGAAACAAAATCCAACTATATATGTAGATTTTGCTCGTAAAGCAAAAAGACTTATGCAAGGTTTTCAAGCCGCAGCAGATGCAGAAGAGATTCCTTTTGTAACTGATGTAAGAGGTTCAATGTTTGGCTTCTTCTTTAATGAAAATGAGGTAAAAAACTTTGATGATGCACAAAGTAGCGATACTCAAATGTTTGCTAAATTTCATCAAGGTATGTTAAAAAGAGGTATATATTTAGCTTGTTCAGCATATGAAACAGGATTTATTAGCACTGCAATTAGTGATGATATGATAGAAGATACAATATTAGCAGCATATGAAGTAATGAGAGAGTTAAGAGATTAATATGGCTAAAGAGAAACCAAAATATAAAAAAGTAGTAGAAGCTGCTGATGGATTAAGTCTTGGTATTTCAATAGTTGTTGCTGTTATTCTAGGTGTGCTTTTAGGTATTGGTATGGAAAAGCTTTTTGGATACAGATGGCTGTTTTGGCTTGGTGTATTTTGGGGAGTTGGAGCAGCAATTTTAAATGTTTATAAAGCTTATAAAAAACAGAAAGAGGAGTTAGATGAATTAGCAAATGACCCTAAATATTCTAATAGACGCTATGATGCAAGTGGTGAGGATGATTTTTAGTGTTATTTGTTAGACTAATTATGCTGTTAGTGTCTTTTTTACTAGTAGTGGGAGGCTTACTTTATATAAATTTTGATAAAAAGGTTTTAGAGACATTTATAGTTGGCTTTATTACATCTTCTATTATAATTTTAGCATCTTTTAAAAGTTATAAAAATATGGTAGAGAGTAGATTAGAGTCTAATCTTGAAAATATAGAGTTTAATGATAGAGATGAGATTGATAAAATAGATGACCCATATGAGTTATATTCTGAAGATGAAGTTGATTCAAATTTAAGTGCATCTGAATTAATAAAAGAGGAGAAAAAAAGACTCAAACGAGATAAATTAGGATTTAAAGAGAGTTTTAAAAATAGTTTAAGAGCTTTCTCTTTTTTAAGAGTAAGTGCTTATTTTATATTTATATTAGGTTTTTTTTATCTTTTAAAGAGTGGTAACTTATCTATAATATGCTATTTTGTAACAATTATCTTACCAAATCTAATAGTTATATTATACTTATTAAATTTTAATAATATACGAGGTAGATAGTGAAACTAGGTTATAAAATTATTATTACTATAATTGTATTATGGAGTGGATATAAATATTTTCATAATACAAATAAAGAGAAGTTGTTTTATGAAAATGAGGTAAATAAGATAGTGACAGATTTAAGACATCAAGACTATTTTGCAATTCAAAAAAGATTAACACCTAAAAATTCTAAAAATATATCAATAGAAGATATAAAATTATTTATTAGTGATTTTAATTTAAGTAAAAAAGCTAAATTCTCTTTAGATAGTATTGATAAAGATAATAATATAACTACAGTTATAGGTAGTTTATTAGATGGAAACAGAAAAAGTATGGTAAAAATTAATTTTAAAGATATTAATAATACACCATATATATATTCTCAACAGTTTGGTAATAAAACATTACAAATCCCTAAAACATCTTTTCCTATTTTAACTAATTAACTTTATTTATAAACTCTTTAACTTTTAACATATCTGCATATGCTTC
>CAYMGA010000039.1:0-8988 GCA_964389865.1 uncultured Nitratifractor sp. | reverse complement strand
AAATTTAAATTAAATAGGATAAAATTACTCTTAATTAACAAAATGAGCAAAATTTTAAGTAAATTAAGAGCTTATAAATTTTTGAATAAACCCTTTTGATGTTAAAAACTCTATAAGTAGCTAGTAAAAATTAAACATAAATAACTTTCAAAAAAGTATAGAGATAGAGGAGTAGAAGTGTATAGAAAGTAACACTATATTATCAATTTATTATCTCTACTCCTTCACACCTCTACACATATACACCCTTGATATTATATTTGATTTTGATTTTAGGTTACTATTTATTACTTATTACTTATTGCTGCTCTAGCCAAATTTTAATTTTATCGATATTAACAATTTTCCTTTTACTATTAGCTTTAACATATTCAACAACCATTCCATGTGCTATTGCATATGCATTTGCTCTACTTAAATTATTAAAAACCTCTATATATCCATCATAAAAATCATCTACTATCCACTCTTGTAGTTCTAAGTAGCTATTAAAGTCATATCCAAATGCATTAAGAAGTCTATTTGTGTAAGCATCTACTACAAATGCTTCTTTATAACAGGCATAATTTAATATAGCATCTGCACTCTCATTTCCAATACCTTTTTGATTTATAAGCCACTCTCTTGTAACACTTTTTTTAAACTCTTTAAAGGTTTGAAATTCAGATAAGATATTCTTTGATAACTGTTTAATATATCTACTTTTTTGCCTATAAAATCCACTCGGAGTTATTAAAGTCTCTAAAGTTTGAAGTTCTAAATTTGATATTTTTTTTAGAGATAATAAATTATTTTCTTTTAATAAATTTAAAGATTTTTCTACATTTTTCCAAGTTGTATTTTGAGTTAATATTGCCCCAATTACAACTTCGAAACTTCCACTATTTGGCCACCACCAACTATCTCTACTTTTGTTATTGTAGCCTAACTCTTTTAAGGCTTTAAAAAGAGTTGTGACTCTTATCATTAATTATTTGGTGCAAATGGAATTAAAGCACTAGCCCAAGTTAAACCACCACCAAAAGTATCTAGTAGCATTAACTCTCCACTCTTTAGGCGACCACTCTCATAAATATCATTAATTGCCATAGGGATAGATGCTGCAGATGTATTACCATACTTATGAACTGTTAATACTACTTGAGTCTTACTCATTCCAAGAGAGTTGCCAACAGCATTAATAATTCTATAATTTGCTTGATGTGGCACAAAATGTGGTATATCTTTACCCTCTAAATTATTTTTTTCTAAAATATCTTTAACATCTTTTGTTAAAGTTTTAACTGCTAATTTAAAAGTTTCATTACCTTTCATTTTAACGAAATTAAGTCCCTCTTTTAAAGCAACTTCACTTGCTGGATTAACACTACCTGGGCTTGGTGTTATTAAAAAATCCCAATAACTACCATCTGCACTTGCATGAATATCTAAAAAGCCCTCTTCTTTTTTATTAGTTGCACAAATTACGGCTGCTCCTGCCCCGTCACCAAATAATACACATGTATTCCTATCACTCCAGTCAACAATAGAGCTAAATTTTTCTGCACCAATTACTAAAACATTCTTTTTCATACCAGATTCTATAAATGCTTTTGCTACACTTAAGGCATACACAAAACCACTACAAGCCGCACTAATATCAAAAGCTTGAACATTTTTAATACCTAATTTATCACTAATTAGACAAGCAGTTGATGGCATATTGAAAAAATCTGGTGTAACTGTTGCACAAAGGACTAAGTCTATATCTTCAATATTTAAATTTGCTCGTTCAATTGCTATTTTACTTGCCTTTGTGGCCATATCACTAGTGCTTTCATTTTCATCTGCAATGTGACGCTCTTTTATGCCTGTTCGTTTTGTAATCCACTCATCACTTGTATCAACCATCTTTTCTAAATCAGCATTTGTTAATATTTTACTTGGGACATAAGCACCAATAGAGCGAAAGGCTGAATATATTTTATCTGACATTAACTCTCCTTATGAGTGATAGTTAGGACTCTCTTTTGTAATTGTTACATCATGCACATGGCTCTCTTTTAACCCTGCACTAGTAATCTCTACAAACTCTGCTCTTTTCCAAAATGTTGGAATATCAATTGAGCCACAATACCCCATAGATGAGCGAAGTCCACCAATCATTTGATGCAATACTTGTGATATTTTACCACGATATGGAACTCTACCCTCAATACCTTCTGGCACTAATTTATCAGCTGCAGTTCCCTCTTGGAAATATCTATCTGTGCTTCCCTTTGTCATTGCACCTATACTTCCCATTCCACGATACTCTTTAAATTGTCTTCCATTGTAAATTATCATCTCTCCTGGTGCCTCGTATGTTCCTGCTAATGCAGAACCAAGCATTACACAACTTGCACCTACTGCTAAGGCTTTTGCAATATCTCCAGAGTATTTAATACCACCATCAGCAATAACAGGGACTCCATACTCTTTAGCAACTTTAGCAACATCATCAATAGCACTAATTTGTGGCACACCAACACCTGCAACAATTCTTGTTGTGCATATACTTCCAGGTCCAATACCCACCTTTACTGCATCTGCCCCAGCTTCTATTAAATCTTTAGCTGCTTCTCCTGTTGCAATATTTCCTGCTACTACATCAACATCTAACTTCTCTTTTATAAGTTTTAGAGTATCTATAATTCCTTGTGAATGCCCATGAGCAGAATCTAATACAATAACATCAACACCAGCTTTTACAAGTGCTGTTGCTCTATCTAACTGCCCTACTCCAATTGCTGCTGCAACTCTTAATCTTCCAAAATTATCTTTATTAGAGTTTGGATACTGTTCTCTTTTTAAAATATCTTTAATTGTAACTAAACCTTTTAATTTACCATTATCATCTACAATTGGTAACTTTTCAACTTTATGCTCTTTTAAAACATCTGCAGCTTCATCTAGTGTAATTCCCTCTTTAGCAGTAACTAAAGGAGCTTTTGTCATTACATCTTCTACTTTTAGAGTAGTTAAATCTGTAATAAAACGCATATCTCTATTAGTAATAATTCCGATTAATTTCATATCATCATCAACAACTGGCACACCTGATATTTTATACTCACCCATTAAAGCATCTGCTTTTGCTACACTCTCATTAGGAGATATAAAAATTGGGTCAATTATAATACCACTTTCACTCTTTTTTACCTTTTTAACCATTAAAGCTTGAGTATCAATATCCATATTTTTATGAATTACTCCAAGTCCACCCTCTCTAGCCATAGCAATTGCAGCTTTATACTCTGTAACTGTATCCATAGCAGCAGATATAATTGGAATATTTAAAGATACATTTTTTGTAACTTTAGTTTTTAAATCTACCTCTTTTGGTAAAACTGTAGAGTGTTGTGGAACTAAAAGAACATCTTCAAAAGTTAGTGCGCGCATTTTTATATTCATACTCTTTCCTTTAATTAATTATTAAAATTTAGTGATTTTTCTAGCGATAAAGCTGTATCAAATAGTGGTTGTTCATTAAATGCTTTAGAAATTAGTTGTAAACCAACAGGTAAACCATCACTATTTTTCATAATTGGTAAGCTAATTGCTGGAAGACCAATTAAGTTTATTGCAATTGTGTACATATCGCTTTTATACATCTGTAATGGGTCTTCATTACTACCAAGTTTTGGTGCAACAGTTGGTGCTATTGGGCTTAATATCATATCTGCTTCTTCAAAGACTTTATTAAATTCATCTCTAATTAAGTGGCGAACCTTTTGTGCTTTTAAATAATAAGCATCATAATAACCACTAGATAATACAAAGTTTCCTAAAAGAATCCTTCGTTTTACCTCATCTCCAAATCCTTCACTTCTTGTTTTGAAATATAGTTCATGTATATTTTTTACATCTTTTGCTCTATTGCCATATCTTATACCATCATATCTAGCTAAGTTTGTTGCAGCTTCAGCAGTTGCAATTATATAGTATGTTGCAATATCATATTTTGTATTACTTAAGTTTTTATGTATAACTTTATGTCCATTTGCTTTTAAAACTTCAACAGCTTTTGCATAAGCTGCTTGCACATCACTACTTGCCTCTTCTATATAATTGTCTATTAATGCAATAGTATATTTTTTATTCTCATCTAAGTTTAGAGCAATTGGAGTATGTTCTATATTAGCGCTTGTAGAATCTTTTATATCAAAACCTGCAATAATATCATAAAGAATAGCTGCATCTTCTACATCTTGCGTAATTGGTCCTATTTGGTCTAAACTACTAGCATAAGCTGCTAAACCATAACGACTAACTTTTCCATAAGTTGGTTTAAATCCTACAACACCACAATATGCAGCTGGTTGGCGAATACTTCCACCTGTATCACTTCCAAGTGCAGCAATAGCAGAACCTTCTGCAACTGCTGCCGCACTTCCACCACTACTTCCACCAGGAACTCTCGAATTATCATGAGGATTAAGTGTTGCACCATAAAAGCTACTCTCTGTTGTAGAACCCATTGCAAATTCATCCATATTTGCGCGACCTAAAGGAGATAATCCATTTGATAACATCTTTTCTACAACAGTTGCATTATATGGCGATATATATCCCTGCAAAATATTAGATGCACAAGTTACACTCCAATTTTTCACTTGAATATTATCTTTTAATAAAATTGGAATACCTTCACCCATACTCTCAAAACCAATATAGGCATTAATATTACTACTCTTTGCCCTATTTAAAATATCTTCTCTTAAAGCTATAATTTCATCTTTTTTTAATTTCAAAGCTTCTCTTAGCTTCATTTCACTTCCTTAAACTCTTTTCTTATAATAGCTAACAATTGCTAAACCAATAGCAACAAAAACGAAAATCAATACAATTGCACCAATAATTGTTGTTATTGGAACAGGTTTACTAAAATCCACTACTTTACAACCTCTGCACATCTATCACAAAGTTCATCTTCAGCCTTTGCCGTATATCTCCAGCATCTAGGACACTTATGAAGAGGAGATTTAATAACTATATACTCTTTATCATTCACACTAAATTTAGTTAACTCTTCTTTCTCTACACTACTTTCAAATCCACTAACACCAAACCAATCTTCTAAATCTTTTTTATTAGATATATTAAATATAGAGCTATCTCCAACAATTACTAACTCTAATGTAGATTTTACAATCTTCTCTTTTCTTAACTTATCTACTGCTTCATTAAAGCTTTCTCTAGCTTTTATTAATAGTTCATCATTAATTGTGCTATCAAACTCTGGTAACTTTTGATACTCTAAATCAAAAATATCTTCTAAATTATCTTTAAATATTGTAGGAGCATGTTCTAATATCTCATCTGCTGTATATGTAAGAACTGGAGCAATAAGTGCTAACATAGATTTTGCAATTAGATACATTGCAACTTGTGCACCAACTCTTGTATTTGAATCTTTTGCATCACAATATAATCTATCTTTACATAAATCCATATATATACCACTTAACTCATTTGTTAAGAAGTTATTTAATAGACTAAAGGCTCTTGCAAATTCATAATTTGAAAACTCTTTATTTACCTCTTTAAATACAGTAGATGCTTTATTTAAAATCCATTTATCAAGTTCTCCAAACTCATTAAAATCTATGCTTTCTAAGCCATCTAAATTTGCAAGTAAAAATCTAAAACTATTTCTAATCTTTCTATACTGTTCAGCAGTTTGTTTTAAGATATTATCACTAATTTTAAGGTCTGTTGTATAATCACTAAGTGCAACCCAAAGTCTTAATATCTCGCTACCAAATTGTTTAATAACTTTATCAGGTGCAACAACATTACCTTTAGATTTACTCATCTTTTCACCCTTCTCATCAACTGTAAAGCCATGAGTAAGTAAAGATTTATAAGGTGCTATAGAGTTAGCTCCACAACTAACTAATAGTGAGCTTTGAAACCAACCTCTATGTTGGTCAGTTCCCTCTAAATACATATTAGCGGGGTAACTACCTGCATCATAATTTCCAGAGGCTAGGGTTGCATTCCAACTAGAACCACTATCGAACCATACATCTAAAATATCTGTAACTTTTTCTAGCTCTTCAGGCTTATATCCACTACCTGGATAGAGAAGTTGCTCTATTGGTAATTCATACCAAGCATCTGCACCTTGAATATCAAATATCATTGCAACAAAATTTAACACTTTTTCATCTAAAATTAACTCTTTTGTATCTTTCTTTCTAAAAAATGCTATTGGAACACCCCAACTTCTCTGACGAGATATACACCAATCTGGACGACCCTCTATCATAGAGCTAATTCTATTTGAACTATGTTCTGGATAAAATTTCACACCTTTAAGTGCATTTAGAGCTAACTCTCTTAAAGTTTTATCTTCATCTTCTATCAATTTATCTACTGCAATAAATATCTGTTTTGTAGCTCTATAAATTACAGGTTTTTTTGTTCTCCAACAGTGTGGATATGAGTGAGTAAATTTACTAACCTTTAATAAGCTATTGCCAAGCAACTCTAAAATTCTATCATTTGCTTTAAATATATGTTCACCTACAAAACTTTCTGGCTCTGGTAGAAGATTTAAAGCAACAACACTTTCATCATAACATCCCCTATCATCAACTGGCATAATAACATCAAGGTTATACTTTAGTGATGCGAAATAGTCAACTTCTCCATGTCCAGGAGCTGAGTGAACACAGCCAGTTCCACCATCAAGCTCAACAAAATCACCTAAAATTACATAAGAGTCTCTACCATTTAAAGGATTTATAGCTTTTAAATGCTCTAACTCACTAGATTTAAACTCTTTTAGAGTTTCATTACTACTTAAAACACCCTCTTGAACTAAAGACTCTACTCTCTCTTTTGCAACAATATATCCATCTTTGGTTAAAACATATATTGCATCTGGATTTAGAGCAATACCAACATTAGCTGGAAGCGTCCATGGAGTAGTCGTCCAAATAACTAATGCTCCATTTTCTATATCTAGCTTAGATTTTGCTTCACTATTTAGCTCAAATGCAACATAAATAGAGTAATCCTCTTTATCTTCATACTCAATTTCAGCCTCAGCTAAAGCAGTTCTTGCAGCCCAAGACCAGTGAATTGGTTTAGAACGCTCTACAATTAATCCTCTTTTTGCAACTTTACAAAGAGCCCTATATATATTTGCTTGAAATTTAAAATCCATAGTAAGGTATGGATTTTCCCAATCAGCAACCACCCCAAAGCTTTTAAACTCCTCTTTTTGAATCTCTACAAACTTTGTAGCATGTTTGCGACACTCTTTTCTAAAGTCTGCTACACTCATAGCCTCTTTTTTAGAGCGACCAAGTTTCTCTTCTACCTTTTGCTCAATAGGTAAACCATGACAATCCCAACCTGGAGTATATCTAACAGCTTTACCTTGAAAATAGTGATACTTTACAATCATATCTTTTAAAATTTTATTTAAAGCATGACCTATATGTAAATGTCCATTTGCATATGGAGGTCCATCGTGTAGAGTAAATAAATCTCTATCTTCACGATTTTTTTTCATTTTCTCATAAACTCTATTTTTTGACCATTTTTGGTATCTTTTTGGCTCAGCTTGAGGAAGGTTACCTCTCATCGGAAACGATGTTTTTGGTAAAAGTAGTGTATCTTTATAGTCCATTTTGACTCTTCCTTATATATTTTTTAAAATAATTAATAAAAATTGGGTGATTATAACTAAAACTCTATTACAATTTCGTTATAATAGTCTTTATTTCAAAAGAATTAAATTATTTTACATAAGAGGAGCCATACTATGTCTAAACTAAATAAACCCAATAGCGTAATATTAATTGGTGCTAATATATACCAAGATTATGTCCAAAGAGCTTATATAGAAAGAGTCTATCCATATATTAAAGATGCAAGATATGTAACAAAGTATCCAATGTTTACAGATTCACTATTAGATAGTGTAATTAAATCTGTTAAATCTTGTAAAACACCAACTGCTATGTTTATTTTAGATAGATACTATGAAAAAATTATAAAATGTTTAGATAGTAGAGGTTATGGCTCTATTAAAAAAGATGGAACACTAATTTACTCTATTGATGATTCTATATTGATAGTAAAAGAGATAAACTTTTTTGAACAAATACCAAATAAAAGTAAAATTGTTAATAAGAATGTCTCAGAATTTAAACTATTTGGAAAACCTGAAGCATTAGAAAAATTATCTAGAATGTTGGAGGAGCATGCAACTATTAAAGTTGTATTAGATAGTTGGTATAATATAGAGGTAAAAGATATAGAGGGTGAAGAGATTTTAACTAAAATAGCAAAAGAGCTAGATATAAAAGTTTTACCTATTAGGTCTGTTAGAGCCTCTTTAGTAGAGTATTTAACTGCTAAGAAAAAAACAATATCAATGGCAGAAAGCTGCACAGGTGGACTTTTAGCATCAAAACTTACAGCAGTAAGTGGAGCATCAGCTGTATTAGAGGGAGCAATGGTTACATATAGTAATCGAATTAAACAAGAGTGGTTAGGAGTAGATGCTAAAACTTTAGAAAAGTATGGTGCAGTAAGTAAAGAGACAGTTAAAGAGATGCTAGATGGCATACAAAAAGTAGCTAACTCAGATATAGCAGTTGCTATTAGTGGAATTGCAGGACCAACTGGTGGAACAAAAGAGAAACCTGTAGGAACAGTTTATATAGGTGTTAAAAATATTAATAAAACAGAAATTAAAAAGTTTAATTTTAATGGTGATAGAGGTTTTATACAAGAGCAATCAGCAAGGGCTGCAATCGAAATGATTTTATATCTTGAAAATGAGTTTTTTAACTTTTTTTAACTTTTTTTTCGTTTTTATCAAAAAAAGCTTGACATTAAAAAAATTATGAGCTATAATTACGCCACTTAAACGCAGAGATGCCTTTAAAAGGTTTGACCCGTTAGCTCAGTCGGTAGAGCAACTCCCTTTTAAGGAGTGGGCCCTTG
>CAYMGA010000038.1:0-9170 GCA_964389865.1 uncultured Nitratifractor sp. | reverse complement strand
GAATCTCAAAGTTCTCAATTCTCTCTTTTATTAAAGAACTAATCTCATCTGCTTGCAGTTTTGTAGCCACAAATTCTCCTTTCTTTATATTTGCTTAAAGTGCTTTTTGAATATGCTCTAATAGAGCTTTTTTAACACTCTCTTTTGAGAAGTTAAGCTCTAAACCTAAATCTTTAACTTCCACCTTAACACCATCTAAATCACTCTTTTTAGTTTCTAATACAACATTTGCACCACTATAAGAGTTTAATTTTTTCTCTAATTTCTCTTTTAAACTATCATCAATATCTTCATTACTCTCTACTATACCTATAAACTTATTACTCTTTAGCATAATCTCTTTATCTAAAACTTTACTAAGTTCAGGAATAATATTTAGCCTTCCTTTTTGAGACATAAGTTCTAAAAGTGAAGTTAATTTTTTATCTAAATTATCTTTAATAGGAGCAACTAGTGCTTCAAATTTACTATTATTATTAATTAATGGAGAGTTTAAAAAAACTTTTACCTCTTGGTTATTTTTTATAACTTCTGCCAATGATTTAAGTTGGTTTTGAATATCTTCTAAAGATATACCATCTATCTCTAAAAGAGCTTTTACATACTTTTTAGCCACTAATGTTTCCATTACGCCACCTCTTTCGTTGCAATATTAATAATTTTACTTGCATCTAATGGAATATCACTAGAGTCAATATTTTCATTTAAAATATTAAGAGTAGTCTCTTTAATAACTTTTCTCTTCTCTATTTCCATCTTTTCAGTAGCAGCCTTTTTTAATATTGCAATCTCTTCTTCAGTATGTTTAGCAATTTTTTCTTTAATTAAAGAAACTTCAGCTTTTGCATCTTCTATTATCTCTACAGCTTTTACTTTAGCTAAACTAAGTTCTTCTTCTGCTTTAATTTTAGCATCTTTAGACTCTTGTCTTCTCTTCTCTATTTCTGTTAACTCATCTGCAATAGATTTAGTTCTATCATTTAAGAACTTTTTAAAAGGATCAGCTAATAGATAATACAAAAGTGCTACTAAAAGAACAAAGTTAAAAACTCTTGGTCCAAAATCAGTTGCACGACCTGTTAGTTCTAAATACTGCTCTGCCATTTTATTATCTGTATTTGCTAAAAGAAGTGCTGGAATTGCTAACACTATAAATAATTTAATATATCTACTCATAAATAATCCTTACATCTGAGCAAATTTAGCTTTAAGAGACTCTTTAATTAGAGGAACTTGAGAAAGAATACCATTTTTAAGTTCTTCTCTCTCTTCTTCTAATTTTTTAGTAAACTCTTCATAAGCTTTTTCAAGCTCAGCCTCTTCGCTTTTAATTATCTTCTCTGATTCAGCTTTCGCCTCTTCAGATGCAGCGTGTCTTAAACTATTTGCCTCTTGCTTAGCTTTTTCAAGAATTGCTGATGCTTGAGCCTTCAACTCTTCTGCATTACTAGAGAGCGATTGTGCCTCTTTAGCATCATGTGCAATAGTTCTATCTCTTTGATCCATAAAGTTAACTACTGGCTGATATAGTGCACTGTTTAAATAGAAAATAAGTCCAATAAACAGTAGCAAAACAATCAGCATTAACGATGGTGACAGTTCTAGCATTTGACCTCCTATTAAAATATGCGCAATTTTAGCATTTTAGATTTTAAATGGTGGTTAATTTTTAGTAACACTTTTAATAAAGGCTATAAATTCATCTAATTTTTTGTCAGAATCGAGTAAAATCTCTACACTTGACTTTTTTACTTTAGTTTCAAAAGGTAACAATTGCTCTATTTCCTTAGCTTTACTCTTAGAAATAACATAATTAAACTCTTTTTTTGGAGTAGGATGTAAGTTTTTATTATCTCTTAATTTTTTAGCTATTTTTTCAACTTCTCTAACATTTAACTTTTGTTCTATGATAGTATTAACTAAATTTTCCTGTTTATCTTTCGGAACAGATACTAAAACTTTTGCATGACCTTGAGATATTTTATTTTTAATTATTGCATCTTGAGTATAATCACTTAAATTAAGAAGTCTTAGGGTATTAGTAATTTGAGAGCGACTTTTATGAACAATAGAAGATAACTCTTCATGTGTAATATTATGAACTTCTATCAACTCTTTATAAGAGTTTGCAAGTTCTATAGCATTTAAATTTTCTCTTTGAATATTTTCTATAAGAGCTAATTCTCTAAGTCTAAGTTCATCTAACTCTATATCTGCTACTATAGCTTTTATTTTTTCTAAATTAGCTAATTTACTAGCTCTAAGCCTTCTCTCCCCTGCTACTAATATATATCTATCTTCATTAGATATTACTACAATTGGCTGTAAAAGACCATGTCTTAAAATAGAACTACTAAGTTCTTTAAGTCTATCTTGGTCAAAGTGTTTTCTTGGTTGATATGGATTGGGGTCTATCTCTTCTATATCAATCTCAGCAATTAAGTCACTACTCTCTTCATCTAATACTGTTTCACGAAATTGACTCTCATAAGTTGAACCAATTTCATCTAGTATCGAACCTAAACCTCTACCTAAACCACTCTTTCTTCCCATTATCTACTCTTACTCTTTAAAATAGCATTAGCTAAAGCATTGTATGCTAAAGAACCTTTAGAGTTTTTTGCATATGTTACTACTGGTTCACCAAAACTTGGACTCTCAGCTACTTTTACATTTCTAGGCACAACTATAGAGCTTTTTCTATATTTAAATAACTTATCTTTAAAGTGTATCTCTAAATCGGCTAATACTTGCTTCGATAAATTATTTTGTGTAGAGTGCATTGTTGGTAAAAAGCCTCTAATTGCTAATTTAGGATTTATAGATTTTCTAATAATACCTATTGTATTGAGTAGTTGTGCAACACCCTCTAATGCAAAAAATTCACACTGAATTGGAACAATAACAGAATCAGAAGCACCTAAAGCATTTATAGTAATAGGTCCTAATGCTGGAGGAGAATCAATAATAATAAAATTATAATTACTCTTAATTTTTTCAATTTTCTCTTTTAAAATTAACTCTCTTTTCTTGTTTTTTTTATCATAAAACTCTTTTTCTATACCTACTAAACCAATATTCGATGGTGCTAAATCTAATTTTTTTATATCTGTAGATACTATAATATCTGACATCTCTTTGTTACCAACAAGAACATGGTAAATGTTATACTCAAACTCTGTCCTTTGGAAGCCAAGGTTTGTAGTTGCATTAGATTGTGGGTCTAAATCTATTAATAATACTTTTTTACCCTTCGACGCCAAAGAAGCAGCAAGATTTACAGCTGTAGTCGTTTTCCCAACTCCACCCTTTTGGTTGGCTATACTTATTATTTCATTCATCTTAAGCTATATATCCTTTCATTATCTACTAAGAGTGATCCATCATCACAAAGCTTGGCATCTCTTAAGGTCTTTTTAACACCTTTAATATGCACACTAAAACTCTTTTGATTTTCAAATTCTACCTTAAATTTACTAAAAACTTCCTGCCATCTTTGATACTCTTTTAATAGCATAAAATATGAATTTAACATATTTTCAACATTTAATTCTCTATCTAAATATCCATAATCTTTTCTCTTTTTAACTAAATTTACACCTATGCCAACTACAAAGTGATTTTTGAGTAACTGTGTTACTACACCTCCTACTTTCTTGTTCTTTATATAAATATCATTTGGCCATTTTAACCAACAATTTATACCATTTTTATGTAAAATTTCTTTAAAAATATATGAAAAAAAGATTGAGGCTGAACTTATGGGTAAATCTGAAGGCAATTCATCTTTTTTAATTACAAAAGAGAAAGTTAAATCACCTCTCTTTGACTCCCATATATTGCTTCGACTACCTACCCCAGCAGTTTGCTCTTTTGCAACTACTGCAATATTAGAAGTTATATCACCTTGTTTTAATTTAGATACTAAATACTCTTGTGTAGATTTTAATTTATCAAAGTAGAGTATCTCCAATAGATATCCTTTTTCCTAATATGTAAGCTTTAGCATCCATTTTTGCTTTAGATGGAGGTTGTAGCTTTTTGATTTTTAAAGAACCAATTTTGCAACCTACAACTATATAATCATCTTCTATATCAATAAGTTCACCCTCTTTAAAGCTACCATCTATAGAGTTTAACTCTATATCAATTAATTTTAATCCAGACTCCAAAAATATACCTGGCCATCCAAAATAGCCACAAAATTTTCTATATATCTCTTGGGCATTATCAAAGATAATTAAACCATCTTGTTTTGTTATCTTTTTACAATGAGACGATAAAGCACCTACTTGTTTAATAGGATTTAAATTATTAAAATTTTTTAAAATATCTACTGTTAAAGATGCAGCTAAATAACTTAATTTTTCAAACATTAAATCTAGCGTTGGTGCATTTTTAGTTTGTATAAACTTAAAACCTAAAATATCACCAGTATCTAATCCTTCATCCATAAGCATTGCTGTAACTCCACTATATTCATCTCCATTTAATATAGCTTGTTGAATTGGAGAAGCTCCTCTATATTTTGGTAAAATAGAAGCGTGTAAATTTATACAGGGGGCTATATCTAAAATAGATTTAGGTAAAATTTGACCATATGCAGCAACTACAATAAAATCTGGATTCATACTCTCTATAAGCTCTTTAATACCATCATCTTTTAAAGTAGTTGGTTGAAAAACATCTATTTTAGCTTCTTTTGCCACAACTTTAACTATAGGTGGAGTTAAGACTCTTTTTCTACCAACTTCTCTATCTGGCTGTGTAAAAACTGCACTAATATTTATATCTTTATCATCTATTAAAACTTCTAAAATCACTTTAGCATACTCTGGTGTCCCCATAAATACTATATTCATATCTCTTTCCTTATAAAAATTATATACCAACAAATTTGAAGTGTATAGAGAGTAAAATCATATTATCAATTTGTTATCTCTACTCCTCTACACTATACCCAAATGCTTTTTCTTTAAGATTATGTTATTGCGAAAAGCTGAAGGCATAAAGCGCAAAGCTTTTTTTCGAAACCTCGAACTTGCTCACAAATAGCACATTCCAAGCCGTTTAAACTTTGCGACGCGAACGAGTTTACATTTGGGAAAACAATCAAATTTTTCATTATTTCATTGGCATTGGGCTAAAGTATCTGATTCCTAAGAAAAAGACTTATAGTTTCAAGGAATCGAATACTTCAGCCCCGAAAAAAGCTTTGTGCTTTATGCATTCAGCTTTTAGCAAAAAAAATAAAGCTTATTTCATTTGTATTGCCTACACCCCTTTTTTAGTTTACTACTTTAAATATTGTTCCTCCAATATGATTGCCATTTAGCAAAAACTCTCTTGCATCATTTAAATCAAAGCCACTTGCTAAAAACATCGATTTTCCATGTTCTAACAAAAAATTAGCAGCTTGTAATTTTGTAACTATACCACCTGTTGCAAATTCGCCATTTGGTGTGCATTGAGCAATTAACTCTTTAGAACTTAATTTACTAACAATAGCTCTTGGCTTTGCATTTGGATTTTTATTTGGGTCATCTGTATAGTAAGCATCTATATCTGATAAAATAGCTAAAATATCAGCATCTAAAAAGTAAGCAACATGAGCTGATAGCCTATCATTATCTCCAAAAAGTAACTCTTCTGTTGCAGTTACATCATTTTCATTAATAATAGGAATTACTCCATTTTCTAAAAGTGTTTCAATTGCACCTTTAGCATGTTTTGTGCGTTTTCTTGAATCAAAATCATCAGCAGTTAATAAAACTTGGGCAACTAAAATATTATATCTATTAAAGTTCTCTTGATAATGATTTAAAAGAAGTGGTTGCCCAATAGCAGCGAGTGCTTGTTTTTGTTTTACATCTGTTCTATCCATAGCAACTTTCGTAAAACCAGCTGCTACTGCACCAGAGCTTACTAAAATTACCTCTTTATTCTCTTTATGTAATTGGGCAATTAACTCTACTAAATTCTTTAATCTATCTAAGGCTATTTTACCGTCTTGTGTTAATACATGAGAGCCAACTTTAATTACTACTCTTCTCACTTAACTCTTCCTTTTTTACACTATTAATTAATTTAAATAGTAAAAACTTTAATGCATCTAAATTTAATCTTGATACAGAGGATATTGGCAAAATAAATAGAGGTTTTGTAAAATTTAATCTATCCCACTCTTCAACATTTTGCACATATGAAATTAAATCATCTTTTGCACCAAATTGCCTTGCAATACTATTTGGTTTTATATCTATTGCTTCAAACAGCTCATTTAATTTTATATTTAACTCATCTACACTTATAGCATCACTTTTTGTAACAGCAATTGCAAAAGCTCGTTGGCTTAATTCATTAGAGTATTTTTCTATCTCCTCTTTAAGTGCCATTAATTGATAACTCATCTCTCTATAATTTGTTGCATCTATCATAAAAAGAAGTGTTTTCGTTCTTTCAATATGTTTTAAAAACTCTAATCCTAAGCCTCTACCATCACTAGCTCCTTCTATAATTCCAGGAATATCTGCCATTAAAAAAGATTCATATTCACTAATTTGCACAACTCCAAGTTTTGGTGTAAGAGTAGTAAATTCATAATTTGCAATCTGGGGTCTTGCATTTGATAAAGATGAAATTAGTGTAGATTTTCCAACATTAGGAAATCCAACTAAACCAACATCTGCAATAGATTTAAGCTCTAGCCTAATTTCTCTACTTTCCCCAGGTAGTCCAGGTTGAGCATATGTTGGTCTTTGATTTGTAGGTCCTTTAAAATGGACATTACCAAGTCCACCTTTCCCACCTTTTAAAAATTCTACTACCATTTTATCTTCTGTTAAGTCTAGTAAAACTTCTCCTGTTTTAGCATCTACAACTTGAGTTCCAGGAGGAACTGTTAAATATAGACTCTCACCTTTTTTACCACTTCTCTTCCTACCCTCTCCTGGGCGACCATTTTTTGCTTTTAAGTGCCTTTTACCACGATAGTAAGACAAAGTATCTGTATTGGCATCTACTTTAAAAAAAACTGAGCCTCCACGACCACCATCTCCACCATCTGGTCCACCTTTGGTAACAAATTTTTCAGTATGGAACGAAACACATCCAGCTCCACCTTTTCCAGAGCTAACAGTAAGCTCTACTTTATCTATAAACATTATTTAACCTCAAAAAAATTTTGCTAATTATAGCTAAAGTCATATTTCATATAGTTATTTTTTTCACAAATTATATGTTAAAAAGGTATAATACAGGTTGCAAAATCCCTTGTATAGGGGCTTGAATTAACAAAAGGATAAAATATGCATAATATTGAAAAGACTATAAATAGTATTGGAGCTAAAATTAAATACTATAGAGTATTAAATAAAATATCTTTAACTAAACTATCTAATGATGCTAATATATCTAAATCTACACTATTTGGGTTAGAAGAGGGACACTCTAACCCTACAATATCTACACTAATTAATATTGCTAATACTTTAAATATCTCTTTAAATGAACTTATTGATAGCCAAGAGAATAAAAAAGGTTCATTAAATTTACTCTTTATCTCTGATGATGAAAAATATAAACTTTATAAATTAATATTATCACCAAATGAACTATTTGAATTTAATAGATATACAGAAAAAATGTCTATACAAGTTTTAGAAGGTGGAGTAAAACTGATTGATAATTCTATATCTTTATATCAAAAAGATAGTATAGATATTGGCTTTAATAAAGTATTTAAAGCATATAATGAAGGGGCTATTATTTTATTTAAAATATATGAAGTAGAAAATAGTTACCAAATTAAAGAAGATTTTTACGCTGATAGTACCTCTTTAGAACTTTTAGAAGATATTTCATTACAAAATTATACAAAATTAATAAGTAGAGTCATTTTCAAAAAAGCTAACCCTATAGAGATTTTTGAACCCAAAAAATATATTAACTATGTAGAAATTTTAGAAGATAATCAAGAGAACCACTACTATATATTTAAACGATATATCGGTATAGATGGGAGTATAAAAAACTTAATATCTAAACTATCTAATAAATATAGTCTAAAATATGAAAATTTAAAAACATTTATAGATTTAAGCATAAATAGACGAATACTCAAAAAGAGTGATTATAGTCTGCTTAATAAATCTGTAACACTTGATATAAAAGATATAATTATAGAGAGTGTTACAGATAAGTATAAAGATATTGTTGTATTAAATAATTTAAATGAGTTATTAGATATTAAAATAAAAGAAAATTGTTACTACTTACTTATTGATGAATTAATAACATCTAATATAAATAGTCAAAAATTATCGATAATAATATCTATATATAGAATTTTTGAAAATATTATTATATTAGATGAGAGAGAATTAGATACTCAAGAGTTAACATATTATAACTTATTAATATCAAATATACCAAAAGCACTATATTTTGCCTATTGTGATTATATTGATTTGGCAATTTACTATTTAAATAATCTATATAAAAAAATAAATTCTATAGACAATAGTAGTAATAGTAAATTGATAGAAGTTTATAAAAAATTAGCTAAAGATATAGAACAACTTTTAAAAAATAGTTCAGTTTATAATAGCATAGAGACAACAGAGTATATTATTAAAGATTTAAATTTACATATAGAGGTAAAAGAGTTAATTTCCCCAGTTATAGAAAATTCTGGACTTTATTGTTACTTATTAAAAAGTTAAAAATAAATATTAAAATTGCCATTACCACACAATCTAAGCAAATAAGTTATATAGTAACTGACTTTACGCACTATAAACATACCTAGGCATACTTATAAAACTTAGGTTTTAGTGATAAAGAGATTTTAGAAGCTGTAGCAATTACAGGTTACTTTAACTATATAAATACACTATCAAATGTATTTGGATTAGGTCAGTAAGTTACTGTTTGATATATAAAATTTGTTAATATTTTTAGTAAAAGGAGTATAGGTGTAGAGATAATAAATCAACAAGATGGTGTTACTTTCTATACACCTCTACTCCTCTACCCCTTTACACCTTGATATTATATTAGATTTTAATTTTAGGTTACTACTTAATTTATTTTATTAAACTTATGGTGAGGCTAAAGCCCAATGCCAATGAAATAAGATAAATGTTACATTTTTTGCTTAAAGCTTAAGG
>CAYMGA010000037.1:0-9399 GCA_964389865.1 uncultured Nitratifractor sp. | reverse complement strand
TGTCCAAAACTAAATTTTAAACCAAGGGATGTTGTTATTCCTTTTCTTTTTGGTGTTGCATAGCTATATTTAGCTTCTCCAACTAGTGAAATATCATCTCTTAGAGCAAATTCAGCACCAACACCTCCATTTGCATAAAAGTCAACAGTATTGAAATCTTTAGAGGCATTTGTTAAATGCTCTAACCCTACTCCCATTAGTAAATAAGGTGTAATTTCACTATCATTACCCATATACCAAATTAAGTTTGGACCAAATTTAATGCTACTTGTTACTCCATCACTACTATTTTTATACGGAATATCTGGATTATAATCTAGGGCTAATTGAAAAGCTCCTAATCCAAAATTTTCTATTCCAAAGTCATTTTGAGTAAATCTAAAGCTATAATATTTATTATTATTTAGTGTTGATTTTTGAGAGAATATCGTATATCCACCCATTAAAGTAACTGAGCTTGGGTATAGGCTTGGATCTGCTGCATTTAAGTTTGATGTAACAAGAAAAGTAGCCAAAAGAGATGAGAGATAAAACTTTTTCATGGTCGATCCTTTTTGTTATTTAGATATAGTATAACATAAGAAACTTTAATTAATACTAAAAAATATAACAATAGTAAAGTTGAGATTTAAAACTATTAACTAGTTAGGAATTTTGAACAACTTTTATCCAATAATCTATATGTTTTAACTCCCTATATAAAGTTGTTGTTCTATCATGACCTGGTAATACTTTTTTATCTTTAGTTTTTAAATTTTTTACTCTTTTTAAACTATCTAGCATCTCATTTTTATTAGAGTATTTAAAATCCCATCTACCAATTGAGTCTCTAAATAGAAAATCTCCACTAAACCAAATATCTTTATATTCAATAACAGAGCATCCTGGGGTGTGACCTGGAAAGTGTAGAAATTTAAATTCAAAATTTCCAATTTTTACTTGAGAATTTGGTTTTATTTTATAATTTGCTTTAGATTTTGGTGTTCCATATCCAAATGGGTCATTTTCTAGCATAAAGGCGTCATCAATTGGGCAGTAGATTGGTATATTATACTTTTTTGAAACTTCTGCATTACTCCATACATGGTCGAAATGTCCATGTGTATTTAAGATTGCAATTGGATTTTTAACATTTTTACTTATCCACTCTGTTGCACCAACTCCTGGATCTATAATAATATCTTGATTATTTGAAGATAGTATATAACAATTTGTTTGATACATCCCCATTGGCTTAACTTTTATCTCCATAGGTTATAATACTCCTTATGAAATTTTATTTAGAATTAGAAAAAGCTTTATTTAGCGAAGATATTAACACAAAAGAGCTTATAGTAGATAGAGCAATAGATTATTGTAAAAAAAATGACTCTATTTTTAAAGATTTTGAGCCAAAAGTTCAATTAGAGCCATCATATTCTAAAATATGCAAGATAGTTAAACCAAAAGAGTTACCAAAAAGAGGTGATTTTTCAAAAAAAGATGGCTTAATTGCATTAGTTCACTCTATTGCTCATATAGAGTTTAGTGCAATAGATTTAGCAATTGATGCAGTTTATAGATTTGCTTTTATGCCAAAGAATTATAAATTAGATTGGTTAATAGTTGCACAAGATGAGATTAGACACTTTAAAATGTTATCTTCACTTTTAAATGAGTTAGGTAGTTATTATGGAGCATTACCTGTGCATAAAGGGCTTTTTGAAGTATCTTTTAATACTCGTTCAAGTGTAATAGATAGAATGGCTGTTGTTCCTAGATATTTTGAAGCTAGTGGGTTAGATGTAAATCCAAAAATTATAAATAAGTTAAAAAGTTATAAAAATAGACCAATAATTGATAAGTTAATAGAAGCTTTAGGTATAATTTACGAAGAAGAGATAGAGCATGTAAGTAAAGGTGATAAGTGGTTTAAATATTTGGCTAAATTAGAGGATGTTGATTATAGATTAAAATATATAGATATTTTAAAACGATATAATTTACAAAGTAGAGCAGAGCAGTTTGATATTAAAGGTAGAAAGAGAGCAGGATTTAGTTGCGAAGAGTTAATAGAACTTGGTGCTAAAAAGTGTGATTAGGAGATATTTTGAAATATAGAGTTCCATTTTATAAACCAACAATTTTTGATAATTTAAATAGTATAAATAGTAGTAACTTTTATGATAATATAAATTTATCTATAATTAATTTAGAAGATAAGTTTAAAAATATCACAGGTATTGATTTTGTGCTTAGTGTAAATAATCCATCTAGTGCTATACATTTAGCAATGTGTGCATTAGATTTAAAAAGAGGTGATAAGGTTATTTGCTCTGTAAACTCTTATGTAGATATTCCTGAAGCTATTAGACACTTTGATAGTGAGCCAATTTTTACAGATATTGAACCTAAAAGTTATACTATATCTATTAATTCATTAAAAGAGGCTATAAGGAGTAATAAGAGTAAAAAGTTAAAAGCAATTATAGTATCTCATTTTAGTGGTTTAAAAGTTGATTTATCTAAATTTAAAGAGATTGCAAAAGAGAATCAACTTATTTTAATAGAAGATTTTACGAGTGCTTCTATATCTGAAAAGAGTGTAGAGATTCAAGGAGATATTGCAATATTTTCTCTAAATTATAAATTAGATAATACTCTAAAGGGAGCAATGTTAACTTTTAGGGATGAAAATATTTATAATAGAGCAAAGCTTGTTAGAGAACATGGATTAATAGATACAAAAAAAGATGTAAGTTATATTTATGATATTATAGATATTGGATGTGATTATAGATTAGATGCTTTAAGTGCTTATTTTTTAAATTGGTTATTAGAAAAAAGAGAAGATTTAATTCAAAAAAGAGTTGAGATTGCAAATATATATTTTAAAGAGCTTGAAGGGGTTAATCATATCTCTTTACCAATTAAGGATAAAGAGCATCAATATAGTTACTATATTATAGAGATAGATAAAAATAGAGATGCTTTTGCAAGAGAGTTAAAAAAACGAGGTATAGAGGTTGGATTACACTATATCCCTCTAAATTTTACAACATATTATAAAAATAAGTATGGATTAAAGATTTTTAGTTTTCCAAATGCATTAGAGGCTTATCAAAAAGTTATGTCGATTCCTTGTAACTCTAAGATGAGTAAAGATGATGCTCTCTATGTAGTAGATGCAATTAAAGAGGTTGCAAAAAGTCATATATGATAGAGTTTTTTGAGAGAGTCTATTTTAATCCTAATAGATTTGATATTTTTATCTCTTTTATTTTATTCCCACTATCTTTAATATATGGTAGTGTAGGGCTTATTAAATATTGGCTAATTAGACCAAAAGATTTAGGTATTAAAATTATTAGCATAGGAAATATTAGTGTTGGAGGAAGTGGCAAAACACCTTTTGCAATAGAGCTTATTAAATATTTTGAGAGCAAGGGATTAAAAGTTATATATATTTCAAGAGGGTATGGTAGAGTAAGTAAAGGGTTAATTTGGGTTAAGAAAAATAGAGATATTTTAGTAGATGTCAAAGTAAGTGGTGATGAAGCTATGTTAGTAGCAAAAAGTTGTAATTGTGATGTAATTGTTAGTGAAGATAGGGTAAAAGCTATTAAATTAGCTAAAAATATAGGATATGATTTAGTTATCTTAGATGATGCTTTTAGTAAAGTAGGTATAAAAAAGTTTGATATTTTATTAGAGCCAAAGAGTTATAAAAATAGTTTTGTATTACCATCTGGACCATTAAGAGAGTTTAAATTTGCAAGAAAGAGAGCCAATTTAATTTTAAAAGATGGAATAGATTTTAAAAGAGTAGTTAATATAAAAGAGCCAAAGTGTGATATGATGTTAGTTACAGCTATAGCAAATCCAAAAAGGTTAGAGCCATATTTACCAAAAAATTTAAAAGGCAAATATATATTACAAGACCATTCATTTTTTGATAAAGTAAAAATAGTTGAGAAAATGGAAGAATGTAGTGCTAAATCTATCTTAGTTACACAAAAAGATTTGGTAAAATTAGAGCAATTTAATTTGCCAATATCTATAATGGAGTTAAGTTTAAATATAGATAAAAAAATTTTAAACAAAATAGAGGAGTATTATGAAAGCTAAATTAGAGACTGTAAAGACCTTATTAGAAGCTTTACCATATATTAATAAATTTAGAGATGATATTATAGTTATTAAATATGGAGGTTCTGCACAAACGAGTGAAGATTTAAAAGCAAAATTTGCACAAGATATTGCACTTTTAAAGATTGTTGGTATGAAGCCAGTAGTTGTGCATGGAGGTGGAAAGAGTATTACAAATATGCTTAATAGTTTAAATATAGATACAAAGTTTATAGATGGACAAAGAGTAACTACTAAAGAGGTTATGAAAATTGCAGAGATGGTGCTTAGTGGAGAGATAAATAAAGATATTGTATCTATGTTAAATATGCAAGGTGGAAAAGCTATTGGAATATCTGGAAAAGATGCAAACTTTATAGAAGCAATTGCAAAAGATAGCCACAAGTTTGGATATACAGGTGTTATAAAAGATATAAATCCAGAAATTGTCTTTAATATTTTAGATGATGGTTTTATTCCAGTAATTGCACCAATAGCTAGTGGAACAAGCTTAGGACATCCTGGATTTAATATTAATGCTGATTTAGCTGCTAGTAGGGTTGCTATTGCACTAAAAGCTAGAAAAGTACTATTTTTAACAGATACACAAGGTGTTTTAGATAAAGATAAGAATTTAATTAAGACTTTAAAAATATCTCAAGTTGAAGAGCTTAAGCTTGATGGCACTATTCATGGAGGTATGGTTCCAAAAGTAGATGCTTGTATAGAGGCACTTAGAGGTGGAGTAAAAAGGGCTCATATTATAGATGGTAGGTTAGAGCACTCTTTGCTTTTAGAGATTTTAACAAGTAGTGGAATTGGCACTTGTATAGAGTTGTAATTTTTTGATATAATTACGCCCAAAAAATATTTTAGGATTAAAAAGATGAAGTTTATAGAGACAAGAGGTAATGATGGAATAAAGAGTAGTGAAGTCTCTTTTTCAGAAGCAATTTTGAGTCCACTAGCTAGTTTTGGTGGATTATATGTTCCAAAAGAGTTACCAAATTTTGGTATCGAATTTTTACAAAAGCACTTAAACTCTACATATAAAGAGTTAGCAAAAGATACTTTAAAAGCTTTTCGTATAGATATAGAAGAGTCACTTATAGATGAAGCTTTAAGTAGATATGATGAGTTTGACGATGCATTAAATCCTGTTCCTGTAGTTAAATTAAATGATAATTTATATATTAGCGAACTATATCATGGTCCAACAAGAGCTTTTAAAGATATGGCACTTCAACCATTTGGTGTGATATTATCATCTTTAGCTAAGAGTAGAGGTGAGAACTACCTAATAATGGCAGCAACAAGTGGAGATACTGGTCCTGCAACACTGGAGACATTTAAAAATAAAGATAATATCAAGGTTTGTTGTCTATATCCAGATGGTGGAACTAGTGATGTTCAAAGACTTCAAATGGTTACAGAAGATGCACCAAATTTAAAAGTAATAGGTGTAAAAGGTGATTTTGATGATACTCAAGATGCATTAAAATCACTTTTAGCTTCTAAAGAGTTTAAAGATGCTTTAGATAAAAGAGAGATAAAGTTATCAGCTGCTAACTCTGTAAACTTTGGTAGAATAATTTTTCAAACAATTTACCATATTCATAGTTATTTAGAAGTTGTTAGAGATAATAGAGTTAAACTAGGAGAAGCTATTAATGTGATAGTTCCTAGTGGAAATTTTGGTAATGCATTAGGTGCTTATTATGTTAAAAAAGCTGGTGTTCCAATCGAAAAAATTGTAATTTCATCTAATAGAAATAATATTTTAACAGAGCTAATTAATAAAGGTATTTATGATTTAAGAGGCAAAGAGTTAATTAAGACTAACTCCCCAGCTATGGATATTTTAAAAAGCTCTAATGTAGAGAGAGTTTTATTTGATAAATTTGGCTTTGTTAAAACAAAAGAGTTGATGGATTCATTAAATAATAGTGGTTTTTATAAATTAAATGAAGAAGAGTTAAAAGCATTGCAAGAGGACTTTGAAGCTATCTATTGTGATGATAAAGAGGCTGAAGAGATAATTGCTAAATATGTAGATAGTGGTTACTTAATGGATCCACACACTGCAACTGCAGTTAAAGCTTTTGAAGAGAGGAGTAATGCAGAGTTACCATTTGTAGCATACTCTACTGCTGAGTGGACTAAATTTAGCCCTACTATTTCAAAAGCATTAAACTTTGATGCTACTTCGGATAAAGAGGCTTTAGAGTTAATATCTACTAAATTAAATGTCAAAATAGCAGAAAATATAGCCTCTTTATTTCAAAAAGATATAATACACTCTATAATTGTTGAAAAAGAAGATATTATGCAGGAGATGTTAAACTTTTTTGACGCATAAAAGGGGTATTGTATGGATAAATCATACTCGATTAAGCAGAGTACTGCAATTGTGGTATTCTGCTTAATTACAAAATTTTCTTTTGGTCAAGTTAGTTGCCAAAATGGAGTTGATTACAATAATAGTTGTAATCCTTATAAAATAAAGTTGCTAGAGACTTATAAAAATTTAAGTAGTAATAGTTGTAAAAAAGTTACTGATAATAACTCTTCTTTAAATATAAAAACTCTCTTAAAAAGTAGTAAAAAAAGAGTAGATAAAAGCTCTTTCAATAATCAAAAAATAAGTTCACAAGATAAATTATTACTAAAAAATATCGATAGAGAAGTTGTTAATAAAAAGAGCTTATCTAAAGTTACAAAAGATTTAGTGAAGAAAAGTATAGTTGAAGTAAATACTTTAGAGTCTAATAAAAAATCAAAAACTAAAATAACTACTAAAGTAAAAAATAGTATAAAGCTAGAGAAAAAAAGTATTTATCTTGTTAAACAAGGGAGTACTCTTCTTACTATTTCAAAACAAAATCATATATCTATTAAAAAGTTAAGAGAGCTTAATTTATTTAGTAGAAATTCTATTATAAAACTTAAAGATAAAATTTATTTAAAACCCATAAAGTTTACAAAGTTGCGTAAAAACTCTATAAGTTATTGGAGTAAAATAAAATTTAACAAGATAAAGCCTTTAAGGTATCAAAAAAGATTAAGAGTTACTGCAACTGCTTATACATCTCATCGAAACCAAACAGATAGCACACCATTTTTAGCAGCTTGGAATAATAGGCTTAAACCTGGTATGAAAATTATTGCAGTTTCTCATGATTTGGTTAGAAAATATGGATTAAAAAATGGTGTAAGAGTTAAAATTAAAGGACTTAGAGGTTACTATATCGTAAGAGATAAAATGAATAAAAGATTTAGAAAAAGAATAGATATATATATGGGTTTAAATAAAAGAAGAGCTCTTAGATGGGGTAAAAGAAGAATTACACTATATTGGTAAAAGGGTATTATCCCTTTTTTAACCAAAAAATTTATTATGTTCAATTTTAATACATAAGTTTTGAACTACTTTTATACCAGCATCTTTAGCTTTTTGGGCAGCTTCGTTATTTACAATACCAAGTTGCATCCATAAAACATCTACATCACCTCTTTTTATACAAGCATCGGCAATTGCATCGATTGCATTTGGTTTTCTAAAGCATACAACAATATCTACTTTTTTATCAATTTCTAAAAGAGAACGATATACTTTTTGTCCTAATATCTCATCTTCTTTTGGATATATTGGAAATACATTATATCCAGCATCTATTAGATATTTAGTAACCTTATTACTATCTTTAATAGGATTTGGAGAAGCACCTACAATAGCAATATTTTTATATTTAGTTAAATACTCTTTTATCTCTTGGTCATTTGAGTTGACAGTTGGTAATGGACATTCCATAATTTATCCTTTTTAATGATATAATTCGCAAGTTTAACATAATTTAGAGGAAAATAGGATGATTAGATTAGAAAAAGTTCAAAAAGCTGCACAAAGATTGGAAAATATTGCACAAAAAACACCATTAGCTTATGCTCCAATTCTAAGTGAACTTAGTGGATATAATATATATCTAAAAAAAGATAATTTACAAGTGACAGGCTCTTTTAAGCTTAGAGGGGCATTTAATAAAATAGCAACTTTAATAGAGAGTGGAGATAGAAGAGGTGTAGTAGCAGCAAGTGCAGGTAACCATGCACAAGGTGTTGCATTTGGAGCAAAATATTTTAAAATAGATGCAACAATTTTTATGCCAGAGGCTACACCTTTAAATAAGGTGCAAGGAGTTAAAGCAAATGGTGCTAATGTTGTTTTAAAAGGTAGCAATTATGATGAAGCTTACTCTTTTGCAATAGAGTATGCAAAAGAGAAAAATCTTTCATTTGTTCATCCATTTGCAGATGATGAGGTAATAGCAGGTCAAGGCAGTATATTTTTAGAGATTTTTAAAGAGATTGATAATTTGGATGCAATTATAGTTCCTGTTGGTGGAGGAGGTTTAATTAGTGGTATAGCAGTAGCTGCAAAAGAGTTAAATCCAAATATAAAAGTAATTGGTATTGCATCTGCTGGAGCTCCTGCAATGGCTAACTCTTTTAAAAAGGGTAGGGCATTAAGCACAAATAGTGTTAGAACCATTGCAGATGGAATTGCAGTTAAAAATGCTTCTGAATTTACATTAGAGTATATTTTAAAGTTGGTAGATGATATTCTTTTAGTTTGTGATGATGAGATAGCAAGTGGAATTTTATTTTTATTAGAGAGACAAAAACTATTAGTAGAAGGTGCAGGAGCAGTTGGAGTTGCAGCACTTTTACATAATAAAATAGATTTAGAACCAAACTCTAATGTTGCTATTATTTTGAGTGGTGGAAATATTGATGTTACTATGCTAAATTTAATAATAGAGAAAGGTTTATTAAAATCTTATCGTAAAATGAAGTTAGTTGTAACACTTATTGATAAACCAGGTGCATTAGAGGAGTTTTCTCATTTAATGAGAGAAGTTAGTGCAAATATTGTTCATATTGGATATGATAGAACTTCAACAGATTTAGAGTTTGGTGATGCACATGTAACAGTAGCATTAGAGACTAAGGGTGAGCATCATCAAGAGCAAATTAGAGATATTTTAAGAGATAATGGCTATTTATTCAAAGAAGAGCATTAATCTAAAATTAAAATATATATAAGTAGTTAATAACTTGAGTTCGAAGGAGTATAGGGGGTAGAGGAGAAAAGGTGTATAGAAAGTAACATAATATTATCGATTTCTTATCTCTCTACTTACAACTATACAATTGTTTAGCTGTATAGTTTATAAATCAATATATCTTGATATATAAATTCTTTTATGATATACTTTCGCAAGGAGTTGCAAA
>CAYMGA010000036.1:0-9496 GCA_964389865.1 uncultured Nitratifractor sp. | reverse complement strand
TTTTTGTATCAAAAATAAAGTTTTTAGCCTCTAAAAGACCCTTTTTTGTTCTAACAATACCAACATCTTTCCACATTATCTCTCTAAGTTGATGTTTATACTTTTTATCATTTTCTTGATGCAAAAGTGTATCGTAATCTTTCTCAAAATTTGGCTCTTTGTTTATATGATTATCATCGATAACTATTGCTTTTGCACATCTTGAAGCAAAAACGGCTCCTTCTAACAAAGAGTTAGAAGCTAAGCGATTTGCACCATGTACTCCTGTTCTTGATGCCTCACCAACTACAAAAAGCCCTTTAATTCCAGGAACTCTACCATCTATATCACAATCTATTCCACCATTTGCATAGTGAAATGCTGGAGAGATTTCTACCCTATCTTTTGGTAAATTATAACCAATATTTTTAAAGGTTTTTGCAATATTTGGGAAACGCTCTTTAAACCATTTATCTTCAAACATACTAAAATCTAAATATGCCCTCTTGCCTGTTTTGCGTTTATACAAAAAGATAGAGCGAGATACTATATCTCTACTTGCTAATTCTCCTCTCTCGTCATAATCAAAAAGAAACCTTTTGCCATCATCATCTACTATCCAAGCCCCCTCGCCTCTTAGGGCTTCTGTTAGCAAAAACTTTCTTGCAAATGGAGTTTTTACAAAAACTGTTGGATGAAACTGCATAAACTCCATATCTTTAAGTTCAATTCCTTTTTCTACACAAATACCATGTATATCAGCACTTACAGTTCTTGAATTTGTATTATATTGATATAAAGAGCCAATTCCTCCACTAGCAATTACAACATTATCAGAGTATAGAGTATATGGTTTATAGTTTAACATTAACCTAACACCATAACATTGTCCATCTTTAATCAAAAGGTCATACACTAGAGAATTTTTTTGTAACTTATGGTGATTTTGTTCCATTAAAAATTTATGCATATATCTACCAGTTGCATCACCACCAGCATGTAGTATTCTATTTATAGAGTGAGCTGCTTCTTTTGTATATAATAAATTGCCATTTTTATCTAAATCAAACTTCATTCCTCGTTTAATAAAATCTTCTCTAACCTCTATGGACTCTTTAGACATTACTTCAACAGCTTTAATTTTATTATGATTTGAACCAGCACTTAAAGTATCTTTTATATGAGCTGATATATCATTCTCATCTAAAGCTGTAACAATTCCTCCTTGAGCATAAAAAGTATTACACTCCCATGGAATATCTTTACATAATACTAATACATTCATCTCTTTTGGTAGCTTACTAGCAAGATATAACCCTGCAATTCCTGCACCAATAATTATAGTATCATATTTTTTACATTTTGACACTACTTTACCTTACTATTTTTCTCTACCCATACAGGTGGAGTTTTATAACCGCATCCACTAAAAGTAAAACTTAGTAAGAATAATGATATAATTACAATATGAAAAAAGCTAATGAAATTCTTAACACTATTAAGAGTAAACCCTATTTTAAATCTGTTCATAAATACTCCTGTTTTAATAAACTAATCTATCTTTTACCACCTAGGTTTCAAAAAGCAATAGCATTTTTTTATATAAAAAATAATACACTATTTGGTGGACTCTCTCACCCTGGGTATAAAATGGAACTTAATTATAATAAAGATTTAGTAAAAGCTCTATTAAAAGATATTATTAATTTTGATGTTGAGTGTAAGAGTGTATTTAAAGATGTAAATAATGTAGAGTTTTTTGTATCTAAATACCATACACCTGCTCCTATTATTAAAAGTAATACTATTCCAAAATATAAAGAGTTAGCTAAAGGTGAATTTAAATTAAATATAGAAGATAGTGAGATTTTAAATATATTTAAAAAAATAAAAGAGGATATAGTAAATAATAGATGAAAAAGATAGAAGATATATTAAAAGATTTACCAAAAGAGGCAGGAGTTTACCAATATTTTAATAGAGATGGTAAACTTTTATATATAGGAAAAGCAAAAAATTTAGCCAATAGAGTAAAGAGTTATTGGCTTTTAACTCCTCATATAAGAGCAAAATATCCACCTACAACAAGAATTGGTAAAATGTTATCTGAAGCAAAATATTTAGATTATATAGTAGTTAGTAGTGAAGAAGATGCCCTTATTTTAGAAAACTCTTTAATAAAACAGCTAAAGCCAAAATATAATATACTTCTTCGTGATGATAAAACTTATCCATATATCTATATAGATGAGATGCAAGATTTTCCACGATTTGAAATAACAAGAAGAGTTGTAAAATCTCCAAAAGTAAAATATTATGGTCCATTTCCTAGTGGTTCTAAAGCTCTATTAGAAGCTATTTACGACTTCTTTCCACTAGTGCAAAAAAAGAGTTGTATCAAAAGTAAAAAAGCTTGTCTATTTTTTCAAATTAATAAATGCTTAGCCCCTTGTGAAGGGAAAATAAGCAAAAAAGATTATGCAAAAATTATAAAAGATGCTAAATATGCTTTAAATAATAGAAAAATTTTAATAGATAAAATGAGTGAGAGAATGTTAAAGTTAGCATCTATGGAGAGATTTGAAGAAGCAGCAAAACTTAGAGACTCTATAGAAGCAATTAAAGCAATTCAAATGAAATCTTCAATAGATATTGCAAGTAATGCAAATTATGATATTTTTGCAATAGATACTAATAAAGAGAGAGGTGTCATAGTAAAAATCTTTATGAGAGATGGTAAAATTATATCTTCTACCCATAACTATTTTAGAAATTTAGATGCCTTTGATAAAGATGAAGCCTATAAACAAGCAATTATTAACCACTATAAAAATTTAATAACTATAGATTTAAGTAAAATTTTAATTGCTCATGAATTTAAAGATAGAGATATTACAGCTGAAGTAATCTCTAAAATAGCATCTAAAAAAATATCAATTGAGTATCCAAAAGTTGGCAATAGAGCAAAGCTTACTGATTTAGCTATAAAAAATGCAAAAGAGTTACTAAAACAAGATATAGAGATAGAAGAGGAAATAGAGTATAAGATTAAAGAACTTCTTACTTTAAGTGTTGCACCATATAGGGTTGAATGTTTTGATAACTCTCATATGATGGGAGAAGCAACAGTTGGAGCAATGATTGTTTGGGATAATGGAAAATTTGATAAAAACTCATATAGACGATATGAATTGAGTGCTAAAGATGAGTATGCACAAATGAAAGAGACACTAGAAAGAAGAGTAAAGAGTTTTAAAAACTCTTCACCTCCTGACCTTTGGGTTATAGATGGAGGTGCAACTCTATTAAAGTTAGCAATAGATATATTAAATAAAAATAGAGTAAATTTAGATGTTGTTGCAATTGCTAAAGAGAAACTAGATAGTAAAGCACACCGTGCAAAAGGAGCAGCAAAAGATATAATTTATACACAAAATGGTGAAGTAATTTCACTAAAAACAACAGATAAAAGACTTCATTTTTTACAAAAATTAAGAGATGAAGCACACCGATTCGCTATCAGTTATCATAGGCAAAAAAAACAAAAAAATGATATGAGTTTAAGCATTTATGAACATAAAGGTATAGCTAAGCAGGTTGTAAAAAAACTACTAAACTACTTCGGTACTTTCGAAGCAATCGAAAAAGCAAGTCATAAAGAGATAGCTAAAATTACAAATATTAAAGTAGCAAATGCATTAAAAGATGTTAAATCTATGAAAAAGTGAAATATTAAATCAAATTTAATAACTATTATATTATTATAACTATTAAAAAGTATTTCTAAACTTTAAGGATTATATTATGTATTTTATTACAAATCAAAATGGCAATATTGTCGCTGCCAATAAAGATTTTTTAGAAGAGATTGGTTCAAAAGATATATGTTTAATAGCAACATCTTTAAAAAGTAAACAAATTATTTTAAATGAAGATGATTCAAAACTATTTTTTGAAAATAGTGATAGTGAATTTAAATATAATAAATCTACTCTATACTCTCCCTTTGGAGATTTAAATCTGTATCAAATATTTGAATCTAAAGCAGACTCTAGTGATATAGATGATATAGAGTATCTAAAAAAGATAAAAGAAGGAACAATAGATACACAAGATAAAAACTTTAATATACCTGAAATTTTAAACAAAGATAATCTTGAAAAGAGTGAAGAGACTAAACAAAAAGAGATTACCAAAACAGATGAAAAAAATATAGAAGATATTAATCAAATATCTCAACAAAATTTAGAACTTCTTGAAAAAATTGAATCTAAAGAAGAACTTACTCCTACTTTAGAATCTATAGAAGAAGAAACAAATAAAGAAGAAAAACTAATAAATACTCCAGAAATAGAGTTAATTGATAATAAAGAAATAGAAAATGAATTAGATACAACAAAAGAGAAAATCATTAATATAGAAACTAACAAAGAAGAGATAGAAGAAGATAATACAGGTGGTGGTTTAGACTTTTTAAAATCTAAACTATTCCCTTGGGGTAGTACTAACAAAGAGCAAGATGATAAAGATATAGAGATAGAAGAAGAACATTTAATAACTCCAGCTAAAGATTTAATTGATACAGATGAAGCTAAAGAAGAAAAGAATAACTTAATTGAAATTCTTAATGAAAAACCAAAAGAAGAGATTATTTATGAAAAGATAGATAATAAATCAGAAAATCAAGATGAAAAAGAGGAACTTGAAACTTTAGAAAACTCTTTAACTAATACTGAAGAAAAATTTGAAGAGAATAAAGAGTTAAATTTAATTCAAGATATAGAGCCACAAAAGAATCAAGATAATTTAACACTTGAAGAAGAAGAGTTACTAATTCTAAAAGAGACTACTTCAACTAACAAAGATGCAAATATAAAAGAGAGTATTAAAGTAGAAGAAGATACAGAGCCAATAGAAACTACAATTATTGAAAATGTAGTAAAAGAGAGTGATGATAAAAAAGTTAAAGAGCATAAAAAAGAGGATATTCTTCTTAATAAACTTATAGATTTACAGGCTAAAAGAATTGACTTTAAACAAAAAGCTGAAAATATAAGCATTGATGTAGAGAATTATAAATTACTTTTAAGTAATTTCTTAGATGAATTAGATAATTATAAAGATGATTTAAAAAGAGGAGATAGAGCAACTATAGATATGCTAATAGATGCTAGTACTCTTCTTGACCTTGAACCAATAACTAAAAAACTAAACTCTATCCATTCAAATTATAATAAAGAACTATCATTTAAAGAGTTATACCTTTTAAAAGATGTTTTAAAAAGCAGATTAAATAGTAATGAAGATATAGAAAAGCCTAAAGTAAACACTACTCCTACTATTATCGAAAATACTCAAGAAAATATAAAAGATAATAGTGAAGCTCTCAAAACAATAGAAATAGAAAATAATAGAGAAGAGCTAAAAGAAGATATAATTGATAAAGAGATATTACAAGAGTTACAAGAAGAGGAAGAGACTCCACCAAAAATACCTACAGAAGCTATAGAAATCAAAGATGCTACACAACTATACAATGCTATAGAGAGTGTAGATACTGACTTTGATATAGACAAACCTTCAACAGAGTTAAATTTACCAAAAAGTTTAATTTTAGAATTTGTTAGTGATTTTGTAACTCAAGCAAAAGATCATATACCAAATATTGTAAATTATTATAATACAAGAGATATAAAAGCAATACAGACAACTGCACATATGTTAAAAGGAGCTGCAAGTAATTTAAGATTAGATAAAATTGCGGAAATCTTATTCTCTATCCAAAAAGAGAATAGTTTAGAAAATAGTGGAGAATTAGTGAAAAAATTTATAGCACATCTAAAAGGTTTAGAAGATAAACTAAAAAATATTGAGAGTGAGAAAAATGAGGATTAAAACTAAATTAAAATTAATAACTATTCTCCCTACACTTGTTTTAGTAGCTATGGCTACTTATCTCTTTTATAATACTTATGTAAATTATGAAAATATAAGAGCATATAAAATTGTTACTAAAAACAATATGCTTTTAGATAAAGTACTTATTGAAGTAGGACGAGAAAGGGGTATATCTTCTTTATATTTAGCTTCTAATAAAAGTTCATATAAAGAGCTTTTAACAAAACAATATATTAAAACTGATAATGCTATTAAAGAATATAAAAATAATTTAATAGTTGAAAATAGCACTTTAATTCCAAAAAATTATATTTTTGGAGACTTTATATCTATAGATAAACAATCCTATATAAAATTAAATGATAAATTAAAAAATATTATTAAAATAAGAAACTCTATTAATAGTGCAACAAAAGGAAATTATAAAAATATTATAAATTTATATACTAAAGAGATTACTAAACCAACACTAAATAATCTTTTAAAAATTAGTAAATTTTCTCTAAATGTAAATTTAAATAAAATAACAAACTCTTTAACTACTTTATATATCAGTCAAGAGTACTCAGGATTATTAAGAGACTTTTTAATATTTAATATTGAGGAGAAAAAACCTATTAATAAAGAGATGCTATCAAAATGGATAGATTACCATACAAAAGCTACTCTATTTAAACCAGAACTAATAGAAAATAGAGATTTATCTAATAAATTAACAAAATATTTAGAAAACTCATATGGAAAAGTAATTAAAGAAAAATTTATAAATGTATATTATGATATTATAAATAACTCTAAAACAGGAGAGTATAACACTGAAACATTAAGCTTATTTACAGTATTAAGTAACTCTATAGGACTTTATAATAAAACTTCTGCAGTTATATATAATCAAGCTAAAAATGAACTTAAATTATATATGAATAAGCATTTACAATTAGTTGCACTATTTGGAATATTACTTCTTATATCATTAATTTTAATTATATTTGGCTATAAAATATCAAAAGAGTTAGAAGCAAATTCTAAAGAGTTAGAACTATCTTTAAAAAGAGCTGTTAAAGAGATAGGAGAGACAGACCCTAGTGTTAAAGAGGATTTAGAAGAGATAAATACAATAGATTTTGAAACTTCGGAAGGAATGAAAAAGGGTTATCTTTTCTTAGAAAAGATGGTAGAAACCGCAAAACAAGATAAAGTTGGAGCAATAGAAGCTAATAAAGCCAAATCATACTTCTTAGCAAATATGTCACACGAAATTAGAACACCTATGAATGGTATTATTGGATTTGCTGAACTACTTAAAAATACTAAATTAGATGATGAGCAAAAAGAGTATGTTAGTATTATTGAAAAAAGTTCTGATAATTTACTAAATATTATTAATAATATCTTAGACCTTTCTAAGCTAGAGAGTAATAAAGTTGAGCTAGAACATGTGATTTTTGATACTGCAAAAGAGTTAGATAGCACAATAGATACTTTTGCAGTTATTGCATCTGAAAAAGATATAGAGTTAAATTACTACTTAGATCCAGAAATTAGCCCTAAACTTAAAGGTGACCCTACAAAATTAAAAGAGGTATTAACAAATCTTTTAAATAATGCTATTAAATTTACTAAAGCTGGTGGAGAGATAGATGTAGAGATTAAAAAGAGCTTTAAAGTTCAAGATGATAATAGAGTTTGGATAGAGTTTAGTGTAAGCGATACTGGAATTGGTATGTCTAAACAGCAACTATCTCGTATTTTCCAACCATTTATGCAAGGTGATTCATCTATTAACCGTAAATATGGAGGAACTGGTCTTGGATTAACCATTACTAAACAATTTGTTGAATTAATGGGTGGAGAGTTAAAGGTAGAGAGTAAAGAGGGTGTTGGTTCAACATTCTATTATACTTTGCCAATAGAAGAGATAGAAGATGGTATAAAAGATTACAGAGATAGCTTTAAAAATTTAGAGATACTTTTGTATCAAAAAGATAAAGATAATAAATTAGCTAACTATATAATCAAATATTTAAAATATTATGGAACTAAATATCAAATTTTTACAAATAAGGAAGAGTTAAATCGTTTAATAGAAGATAAAAATAGTGATATAAGAGCCGTAATAGTAGATATAAATAGAGCAGATAATGATATAAAAAATGCAATTTTAAATATAAATAAAGATGAGTTGGTTTTAATCTCTACAATTACTAATAGTGAAGATATAAGTAAATACTCTTTACCTAATGAGAGAGTTCTATTTAAACCTGTTGGCTTTAATAAATTTTTAAATACACTTAAATATTTAACTAAATTTGAAGATATTAAAGAAGAAGATAGACCAACTGTTCATGCTAAATACTCAGGAAAAGCATTAGTGGCAGAAGATAATATTATTAATCAAAAACTAATAGTTAATATTCTTCAAGGTTTTGGATTAGATGTAGATGTTGCAAATAATGGTCAAGAAGCTGTTGATAAGAGAAAAAGTGTAAAGAATTATGATTTAATATTTATGGATATTCAAATGCCTATTATGGATGGTATTGAAGCTACAAAAGTAATTAAAACTTATGAAAATGATAATGGCTTAAATATGGTTCCAATTATTGCCTTAACTGCAAATGCACTTAAAGGAGATAGAGAGAGACTATTACAAGAGGGGCTAGATGAATATATATCTAAACCTATTGAAATGGCTGAATTACTCTATATTTTACACAAATTTATGAGTAATAAATCGACATTAAATTTAGATATAAAAGATAAGAAAAAAACTAAATCAAAAATAGAAGATAAAAAGAAAAAAGTAGTAGAAGATAAAAAAGTTAAAAAGGTATTAGTTGCTAAAAAATTCCCTTTAAGTAATAAAATTTTATCTACTTTAATGTCATCTATAAGTGTTGATCACGATGTTTTAAGTGAATATGAGAATTTAGCACATAAAATTGCAAATGAAGATTATGATATAATATTCACAGATGAAGAGTATTTAACTAAAACTATTATAGAAATTGTAAAAAAACAAAATATTAAAATTGTTTTAACAGAAGAGTCTGACATAAAAAATAATAATAAAGATATAGAAATAACATCTATTAAACAGTTAACAAGTAAAGATGAAATTATAACTATAATAAAAAACTTTAGGAAAAATAGATGAAAAAATTAACAATTTTACTTGTTGACGATGACTTAATAAATAGAAAGCTTATTAAAGCTATGTTAGCACACCATAAAGATATAGTAGAAAAGATTATTGAAGCAAATAATGGAGCACAAGCTTTAGAGATAGTTAATAGAGATAAATCTATTAATTTGGTATTACTTGACTTAATTATGCCTATACTAGATGGCAAAGGTTTTTTAAAGCAATTTAGAACACAAAAAAGAAATAGTAGTATCCCTGTAATAGTTCTTACTACAGATGATAGTAAAATATCAGAAGCTATTAATTATGGTGCAGATGATATTTTAATAAAACCTATTAAAGAAGAAGTTCTTTTAAAAAAAATCGAGTATTGGATAGAAGAGAAACAATAATATAATTAAAATTGAATATATATCAAGGGGTAGATATAATAAAACGATAATATGATATTATGTCCTATATGCCTCTTCTCCT
>CAYMGA010000035.1:0-9515 GCA_964389865.1 uncultured Nitratifractor sp. | reverse complement strand
AATTAACTATCTTTACTCTTTTTTAATGCTTTATCTATCAACTCTATTGGATTTTTAAACTCTACATCAACTCCATTTTGATACAAAGAGTTGCTAATTTGCATTCTACATGCACTACACTCTGCAGATACAATTTGTGCTCCACTTTGCTCTATCATCGCAGCTTTTGGCTTACCAGCAGCTTGTGCTAAATGGAACTTCTCACTCTGAATTGTAACCCCACCAAATCCACAACATCTATTTGGGTCACTCATCTCTTTTATTTCGTAGTTGCTTTTTAATAACTCTCTTGGCTCCTTCTCAATACCTTGCACCTTTTTAGCATGACAAGCATCATGGTATGTTATACTCTCTTCAAACTTAATACCTCGCTCATCTAATATCTGTTTTAGCTCTGTCTCTTTATATAGCCACTCAGTTGCCATAAATATCTTTTTATTAAGCTCTTTTGCACGAGCTGCCCAATCGTCCATTCCTCTATTTTTAAAGAAAATCTCCCAATCATGCTTTATCATTGCCGAGCATGTTGCTTCGGGGATAATCATTGCTTCTATATCATCAAAAAAGCTTTCGAAGTACTCGATATTTTGTTTTGTAAGGGTCTCTACTGTATAAAAATCTCCAGTAAAATATGCAGGTGCAGAGCAACACTTCTGCTTTTTTGGAATAAAAATCTCTATATTTAACTCTTTTAAAACATTTACTAAACTATCACCAATTCCAGTATAATTGTAGTTTGCAAGACATCCTATAAATATTGCAATTCGCCTAGTACCACCACTATTTATTTTAGCTGGATACTTATTTAAAAAGCTAGTTTTACTAAGACTAGGCAATAATCTATCAGCTTTTAAAATAGGAAGATTAAATCTAGCCTTCATACCCTTATTATCCACACTCTCAAAACCACAAGTTTTAAATACCCAGCCAAACTTCATCATTATATCCATAAGCCATCTATGACGAAGAAGAGTAAAAAAGGCTCTTTTAAACCAAGCAATACCATATTTTTGGGCAATATCTGCTCTTACCTCTTCTATAACCATATCTGTTGGTAAAGAGTTTGGGCAAACTTCAACACAGTTTGTACATAAAAAGCAACTCTCAAATATATCTTTTGCTTCTCTATCTAAATCTAAATTACCTCTTTTATACTCTCCTAAAAGGTCTATAAATCCTCTTGGAGATGTAACTTCATCTGCATTAACATTATGAATTGTACAAACAGGAATACACTTTCCACACTTGATACACTCATCACTAACCTTAGTAAAATCAAATATATCTGCCATTACTACACCGTTTTAGAGAAACTCTTTTGATTTCCAATATACTTTTGCATATATGCATCAAATGCAATTGCAATATTTCTAATAAGTAGTGTTCCTGTCTCATTTACACTTATTTTATCTTCACTAATTGATACAATACCATCATCTACAAACTCTTTTAACTGATTAATGGCATCTGCAAAATACTCTTTAAACTCTATACCCAATTCTCTCTTGGCTCGTTTTATATCGATTGAAAAGTTAGCCATAAGCTCCATTATAACAGATTTTCTAATATAGTCATCATCATTTAACTCTACACCTCTCTCATAAGGTAACCTTCCAGCATCAATTGCCTCTTCATAAGATTTCATATCTTTGAAATTTTGAGCATAATATCTACTACCCTCACCAATACTTGTTAATCCAATCCCCACTAAATTAGACCCACCTCTAGTAGTATAACCTTGAAAATTTCTATGCAATTCACCCTTACTTATAGCACCAAAAAGTTCATCTTCTGGCTTAGCAAAGTGATCCATTCCAATCATATTATAACCATTGCTAGTTAAAAAATCTATTGTATATTTAAAAATAGCTAACTTAGTAGCTGGTGTTGGTAGAGTTGTCTCATCAAATTTTCTCATAGTCTTTTTAAGCCAAGGCACATGAGCATAATTAAATACTGCTAATCTATCTGGATTTAGTGTTAAAACCTTATCTAGTGTAGCTTTAAAACTCTCTAAACTCTGATATGGTAAGCCATAAATTAAATCTGTATTAATACTCTCTATTCCAAACTCTCTTGCTAAATTGACAGCATCTTTTGTAAGTTCATATGGCTGAACCCTATGAACCTCTTTTTGAACTTTTTCATCAAAATCTTGCAATCCAAAGCTAATTCTATTAAATCCATGCTTACTAAAGACTTCCATCTGTTCTCTATTAAAAAACCTTGGGTCAATCTCTACACTAACTTCAGCATCCTTACTCCAATTTGGAAATTTTTTTTTGATATAAGTTATAATTTCATCAAGTTCATAAGCACTATAAAAAGTAGGTGTTCCTCCACCAAAATGAAACTGAATTACCTCTCTTGTTGTATCTAAATATTTAGATAAAATATCAATCTCTTTTTTTAAATACTCTACATATCTACTTAATTTACTACCTTTAGATGTAAATACAACATTACAACCACAAAAATAACAAGCACTTCTACAAAAGGGTAAATGAACATATAAAGATAGACTATTCTTACCCTCTTTTAAATAATTAAGATATGATTCATACTTAAATTTATCACTAAACTCTAAAGCTGTTGGATAACTTGTATATCTAGGTCCAGGTTTTGAATATTTACTATACTGCTCTAAATCTATACTACTCAACTCTCACCTCGTTTTTCATTTAACCATACCATAATACCCTTTTGAGTGTGTAATCTATTTTCTGCTTCTGCAAATATAACATTAGCTTGTGCTTCAAAAAGCTCTTCGCTAACTTCATACCCTCTATATGCTGGTAGGCAATGTAAAAATATTGCATCACTCTTTGCAAGAGTCATTAAATTACTATCTACCATAAAACCCTTAAAATCCTTGATTCTCTTCTCTTTTTCTGCCTCTTGTCCCATACTAACCCAAGTATCTGTTGTTACAACATCACAATCTTTAACAGCCTCTTTTGGGTCATTTAATATAGTTATCTTTGCTCCACTACTCTTTGATAACTCTAACGATTGATTAACAACATCTTTATCACACTCATAACCTTTTGGTGTTGCAACTCTTAAATCTAACCCCATTATTGCAGCCAAAATTAACCAAGAATTAGCCATATTATTACCATCACCAACATAGGCAACACTAGAGTTCTCTTTTTTCCCAAACTCTAACATAGTTAAGTAATCTGTCATAAGTTGCACAGGGTGATAACTATCTGTTAAACCATTAATAACAGGAACTTTAGAGTAATTGGCAAACTCCTCTAACTTCTCTTGCTCATAAGTTCTAATCATAACCATATCTACCATAGAGCTTATAACTCTTGCAGTATCTTTAATTGGTTCACCTCTTCCAATTTGTAAATCATTACTAGATAAAAATAGCCCTACTCCACCTAATTGGTATATTCCAACTTCAAAACTAACTCTTGTTCTTGTAGAACTCTTTTCAAATATCATACCAAGTGTCTGCTTTTGCAAATATGGCACAAACTCTCTTCTTTTAGTCTGCTCTTTTATCTTAATTGCTAAATCTATCATCTCTAAAAGTTCACTCTTAGAGAAGTCGGCTAATTTTAAAAAGTGTCTCACAATATAATCCTATCTATTATTAAAGTTAGATTTAAAAGATATATTTTACCATAATAAGATTATAGATACATAAGTTATCAAGAATTAACAGCTACAAAGGTGAGGATAAGTAGCTAGTAAAAATTAAACATAAATAACTTTCAAAGTAGTATAGGGGCAAAGGAGAAGAGGTGTATAGATATTAATATCATATTATTGTTTTATTATCTCTACTCCTTCACACCTCTACACCTATACCCCTTGATATTATATTCGATTTTAATTTTAGCTTACTATCTAGAAAAGCTCAATATGTCTTTTAAATGTTAGTTTTAATAGAAAATTATAATTCAATTTGACTTTTTAAATACTATATTAACCAATTTATGGTATTATTAATACAAATTACTAGTATAGTCAAGGATTTATTATGAAAAAAATGGTTTCATTATCACTTATTTTAGCAACACTTTTTAGTGGTTGTGTAACTATAGAAGATCAAAAAGCAAAGGTTATAGATTCAGAAGTAGAGGGCTTAGAGTATCAATGTGCAGGACTCTTTGACTATACAACTAAAGATGGAGAACTATCCTGCCGACATATGCCATTAGGCTTTAAAATAGGAGAAATTAGATTAGGAAAAATATACACTATCCCTGAAGATGGCATAATACTACCTCAAGATATAGTAGGTGCAAAACGAAGTGATATAAATAATCCAAATGTAGTTAAATTAAGTGTTCTTTTACAGTCATTAGATGCAGATAAAAATCCAGAAAATGGTATAACTATAACTAAAGAAGTAAGAGATAAACTAAAACTACCAATAGAGTTAAATAAAGTAACATTAGCTGAATTAAAAGAGTTAGTAGAGGCACAACTTGGAAAAATAGAGTTTAAACAGCCACATAAATCTATTATACATTTAAATAACTCTATGAAAAGATTTAATATATCACAAACTTCTGAAATTATTACCTATTAAGCTTAGTTCAACAAAGTATCATATTATTCATTTTATCTCTACTCCTTCACACCTCTACACCTATCCCTTTTTATATTCTATTTTAATTTTAGATTACTACTTATCAAAGCCATAAAGAGCTTTTGGCTTTTAGCAATAATTATACTATTTCCTATACACATTATAATTTAAACTAATAACCTATCTCTATAACTTCATAATCTGGTTTTTTAACCTTAGGTACTTTAGGTTTAGTGTATTTTGGTTTTGTAACTTTTTGAATAGGCTTATTTGGCTTATTATCTTTTTTATTACTATCTCTTTTGCTCTTAATACTCTTCTCTTTAGAGCTTACTTTTTTAGACTCTTTTTTTTGCTTTTTAGATACAGTTTTAGTATCTCCACTCTTTAGATAGCCTCTAAGTTGTGCTCTATCATAACCATATATATCTTTTCTAAAATGTAAATTTCCATAATCATCAACAAATGATGTTAAATATGTTATATCAACTGGAATGCGTCTTCTAAGAGGTATATGTTTAGTTTTATCAGTACCAAGTCGTTTCATAATAGAATCTACTTTAACATTACTATTATAAAGTGCTAGTGCTTCTAATAATTCTCTTGGTTTTTGAATTCTCATACAACCATGACTAAATGCTCTTATAGTCTTAAAAAATTTTCTTTTTCCTGGAGTATCATGTATATATACAGAATACTTATTTGGGAATAAAAATTTAATTTTTCCTAATGCATTTTTTGTTCCAGGGCTCTGCATAAAGTGATATGGGATATGTTTTTTATTACCTTTGTACTTTCTCCAATTTACTTTTGCAGGATTTACTCTATTTGCTTCTGAGCCCCAACCATCATATAGGAATTTGTGTTGTTTATCATAATAGTGCGGATTTTTAACCAAGTGTTTAATCATCTCTTTTTTTACAATACTCTCTGGTATTCTCCAATATGGATTAACAACAATAGTAGTCATAGTGTCACTAAATACTGGTGTTGGATGATTTGGCTTACCTGTAATTACACGCATAGTAGTAACCAGCTTTTTACCATCATATAAATATAATCTAAATGCAGGAATATTAAGCTCTATTCTAACTCTAGCCTCTTCTCTTTTTATCCATTTTATTCTATCTAAATTTAATCTCATCTTTTTAATATAATAAGATATAGGTCTTTTAAACTCTAATCTAACTTCTTTACCTATTGTTGGTGATGCCTTTATACCATGTCTTAATTTAAATCTTTTGACAGCTTTCGCCATACAACTATCATAGATAGTAGAATCCATAGAAGCACTACAATTTCCTAAATCTCCAACTAACTTAAGTCTTTTTCTAATAATTGGAATATTTGGATTGCTACTTCCTACTTTTAATGTAGTATTACCCTTTATAACTTTCCACCCACCATCTTGTGCAATCTTAATATATTGAGCTAAATAACTTTTTAATTTTTTATACTTAAATCTTTTTGGCTCTACTAAAGTAAAATAGTTATCAAAAGTACCATTTAATTTAGCCTTTTGTAATATTTGATAAGAAGAATATGGTGGTGGAGTTTTCTCCCACCCTACTTTATAATCATATTTTTTGCGTAATTTTTCAATATGTGCATCAAAAGCTTTCCAATTAATACCACCTTTAATTAGATAATCCATATAAGCCTTATAAAGCTTACTCATTTTAATATCTAACTTAGCAGAGTATTTCTTAGCTTTAATAGCAGATTTTACCTGCTTATATAATTTATAAAAAGGAAGATCATAATATAGTGTTTTATCACTATTCATTTGAGAAATAAGCTCTTTACCTAAAGAGGTTAAACCACTACTATTAACCCAAATTGACTCATATGAACTATTTGCATAAACTTTTTTTAAAAAAGTAGAATGACTTTTTAATACACTATTTTTAATATCACTATTTATATTTGCATAAATAGGTATTTGAGTCAAAACACTAACTAATATACTAATTTTAATTTTTTTTAACATAATCTCTTCCATCCTATTTTTTAACCTAAACTAAACAAAGTATAATAAATATAACTATTGAAAGTGATAATAATTACTAAACTTTATAAAAATATTATTACCCCCTCGAACTTAGGTATATTATTTTCTAATACCTAAGAGAAAATTTTACCAAAAAAGAGTTAAATTTTTGTAGAAAAAAGTAACAATATGGCAACTAAATATTTAAGTATATTTCATAAATTAATTAACTCTTCTACCCCACATAAATCTACTTCTATAAAATGGCTTATTCAAACTTGTAATTACAACTCTATGTTTACCACTACTAGCATGTATAAATTTACCATTTCCTATATATATACCAACATGATTTACATAACCTCTTCTTCTTCTTGAAGTATCAAAGAAAATTAAATCACCTGCTCTTAAATTTCTTCTACTTACATACTTACCATAATATGCTTGTCTTCTTGAAACTCTAGGAATAGTTCTACCCTTTGCATGTCTCATAACATATTGGGTAAAGCCAGAACAATCAAAGCCTCCTCTACCAGTTGCACCCCAAACATATCTTACACCCAAAAACCTTTTAGCATATGCTACTACATTTCGTGAACCTCTACTATTATACGAAGTTCTTCTTTGTTGATACCTTTTAAGTAATCCACTTAATCTCTTTTTTCTACTTTTAGCCAACTTAGCTAATCTTGAAGCTTCTTTTTTAGATACTTTTAGAATATCTCCCCTTTTTAATTTACCTCTTCTTAATTTTGGATTTAATAATTTAAGTTCATTTCTTGTTAAACCAAATCGTTTAGAAATTCTCCATAAAGTATCGCCTCTTTTCACTTGATATCTAGTAATCTTCATTCTCTCTTTTAACACTTTAGCCTTACCAATAACATTTAACTCCATACCAGGCTTTAACCTTGGATGTCTTTTTAAATTATTAAGCTTTCTTATCTGCTCTATAGTCATATTAAAGTTTTTAGCTATAACACTTAATGTATCTCCTCGTTTTACTTTATAAACAGTCATTTTATTATTTTCAACTGCCTTTTTTGCAGCTTCTATATAACTAGTAGAAGGTATTTTAATCTCATCACCAGGATGAATAATATAATCATTTCCTAATTTATTTAGCTTCTCTATACTAGATATAGATACTTTAAATTTTCTTGCAATAGAGAATACTGTATCTCCAGAAGTAACCTTATAAGTTTTAGATTTAGATGCAGTAAGCTTTTTAGCTTTATTAGAACTTTTCTTAGCACTCTTTTTTTTACTATCTGAACTATTTTTTTTGCTTTTTGCAACACTTTCTTGTTTACTATCTCTTTTTTTATCTTTAGAAATTTTTTTACTACTTTTTTTATTACTATTTTTAGACTCTTTTGTTATTTTTTCAATATCTTTTTGATTTAAAATTACCTCTTTATTTTTTCCATTTTCTCTAACTATTACAATTACTTTTCCATTCTTTTTTATAATTCTTTGTATATTTGTTACACTACTTGGAGTTGCAAATAATGACTGTATCGCTACTATAGAACCAGCTACTAAAACTGCATAAATTCTTTTTAACATATATTCCTCTCTTTTTATTTTAATTATTATCACGCTAGGTGACTAAACATATTTTATCATTTTTAAAATAATGAAACATTAATATAAAAGCCGATATTATGGTATTTTATGAGATTTTTGTCATTTTACATAATTTAAACATAAATATAACTAATTATATCCATATAATCAATTTAAATGGCTTTTGCGACTATTTCGATAAAGTGTTACGAATATACACTTATTACTAAAGATAATATCTGTTTTCTAAAATAAGATGAAAATTATCCTATTTATTTTTTATATAAATCTCATTTTATGGAAGCTATTTAAAAGATATAAACTCTTGTTATAATATAGAGTTATTTATATAAAGTGTTACTAAAATACTCTTTTAATAAAGATAATCAAAATAATAAAGTTAAGTAACTAGTAAAAATTAAACACAAATAACTGTCAAACTCAGGTTTCAAAGGAGTAGAAGAGATGTATAGAGAATAATATTATCAAATTATTATCTCTACCCCCTTCACACCTCTACACCTATACCCCTTAATATTATATTCGATTTTAATTTTAAATTATTATAAACCATGCTCTTTTTTAAATTGTAATATACAATTAGTACACTCTCTTATTTTATTAGTCTCTACTAAACTTAAGAGTCTATCTCTATCTAATATAATAACTTTATGAGATTCCATTTTTATTAATGACTCTTTTTTAAATTTTGTTAATATTCTTGATAGTGTCTCTGGTGTTAAATTTAAAATAGATGCTATCTCACTATTTTTAAGCCTTGTAAAAATATTAATTTTTCTTAAAATTAAATCAGCTACTTTAGCTTCTGAAGATAATACAGTCTCTTGATGAACTAAAGTACTTAAAATCATAACTTTATTAGTTAAAGAGCGTATAACTTGTAATGAAAAATCTCTATTTTCTAATAATTTATAAACAGTTTCAAAAGGTAATAAACCAACAACCCCATCTGTTATAAATTCACAAGTTGCAGGATATGGCTCTTGATTAAAACATGCAAACTCACCAATTAAAGCAGGTGCATATAGATGGTTTATATGTATTTTAGAACCTTTAGGAGTACTTTTATACATTTTAACACTCCCTTCAAGTAATAGATATAGATACTCACTACTATCACCTTCAAAAAATACTATACTATTTTTATTATAAGATTTTATAAATAATTTATCTTGAACTATCTTAAGCTTTTCTCTTGTTAATTTTCTAAAATATGGTATCTCTTCTACTCTATACATATTAATACTCCAAACTCTATAAAAATATCTATATAATACCATATTTTTTTAATTTTAAAAAATATCTTATCTACTCCGATTCATTCAAGCCAAATTATGTAACTGATCTTACGCACTAAGTAGTAACATAAAATTAACATCTAAT
>CAYMGA010000034.1:0-9855 GCA_964389865.1 uncultured Nitratifractor sp. | reverse complement strand
GAATATATAAAGCTGGTGAAAATAAAGATATTTTAATTGTAGAGCTTGGTGGAACCGTTGGTGATATAGAAGGTTTACCATTTTTAGAGACAATTAGACAAATAAAACATGAGCTTAGCTCTAAAAATGTAATGAATATTCACTTAACTCTCCTTCCATACATAAAAGCAGCAGGAGAGTTAAAAACAAAACCTACACAACACTCTGTTGGAGAACTTCGCCGTATTGGTATAACGCCTAATATGATAATTTTAAGAAGTGAACAACCAATTCCTAAAGATGTAAAAAGAAAGATAGCATATAGCTGTGATATTGATGAAAGCTCTGTAATAGAAGCAGTTGATGCTGCAACTATCTATAGAGTTCCTTTAAACTTTATGTCTCAAGATATTTTAACACCAATTGCTAAACAGTTAGAGTTAGGTGATTTAAAACCAAATATTGCCATGTGGAGTGAATTAGTAAATAAAATATTACACCCTAGTGGAAAAGTAAAAATTGCTTTTGTTGGTAAATATTTAGATTTAAAAGAGTCTTATAAATCACTAACAGAGGCACTTATTCACTCTGGAGCTAACTTAGATGTGAATGTAGATATTGTTTGGGTAGATAGTGAAAGTGTAGAAGAAGATGGTGCTAAAAAGTATCTTGAGAGTGTAGATGGAATATTAGTTGCTGGTGGATTTGGAGAGAGAGGAGTAGAGGGGAAAATAGCCTCTATTAAATATGCTAGGGAGAATAAGATACCATATTTAGGGATTTGTTTGGGAATGCAACTAGCTTTAATTGAGTTTGCAAGAAATGTTGCTGGAATTAAAGATGCTACTTCTGTAGAGTTTGATGAAGATACAAATAGTCCATTAGTCTATTTAATTGATAGCTTTATAGACTCTAATGGAGATAAACAAGTTAGAACAACAACCTCTCCTCTTGGTGGAACAATGAGACTTGGTGAATATAAGTGTGAAGTTAAAGAAGGGAGCAATTTATATAAAGCATATGATAGCAAAATTATATATGAGAGACATCGCCATAGATATGAAGCAAATCCTAAATATAGAAAAATTTTAGAAGATGCTGGATTAGAAGTAACAGGAGAGTCTGATGGACTTATTGAAGCTATTGAAGTTAAAGACCATCCTTGGTTTGTAGGTGTTCAATTTCATCCAGAGTTTACCTCAAGACTTCAAAAACCAAATGAAATTATTTTAGGTTTTGTTAAAGCTGCATTAAATAAAGATGCATAAAACTCTTACAAAAGCAGATATCTACTCTGCTCTATATTCAAGACATAATGGAAATTTTTTAACACTTAAAGATTTACCCTATCCAAATAGTTTTAAAGATATGGATAGAGCTGTAAAAAGAGTTGTAGAAGCGATTAATAGAGGTGAAAAAATTGCTTTAATTGGCGATTATGATGTAGATGGAGTTGTCTCTACAACAGTTATAAGAGAGTTATTTAAAGCAATTGATTACCCACTTTTTTGGAAAATACCAAATAGATTTATGGATGGTTATGGAATTAGTCCAAAAATTGTCCAAGAGTTAGATGCCTCTTTAGTAATAACTGTAGATAATGGTATAGCTGCAATAGAGGCTGCTAAAGTTTGTAAAGATAGGGGTATAGATTTAATTATAACCGACCATCATACAGTGCCACCAGTTAAACCAGAAGCATTTGCTATAGTAAATCAAAAACAAGATGATTGTAAATTTGAATACAAAGAGATATGTGGTGCCCAAATTGCTTGGTATTTCGCAGCTGCAGTTGCAAAGGGATTAAATAAAAAATTAGATACAAAAGCTCTTTTAGGTATTGTTAGTTTAGCAATAGTTGCCGATATTATGCCTTTAACCCAAATTAATAGAGTTATGTTAATTGCAGGGATGGAATATTTAAAACGCTCTAAAGCCCCATTTATAAAGGCTTTAAGAGAAAAAGAGATATTAAAAAATAGTTTAAGGAGTGAAACAATAGCATTCTATTTAGCTCCTCTTTTAAATAGTGCAGGTAGATTAAAAGATGCATCAATTGCTAGTAACTTTTTATTTACAAACTCTTTGAGTGATGCTCATAAACTCTTAGAAGAGTTAATATCTTTAAACCAAGAGCGAAAAGCGATAGAGAGAGAAATTACTAAAAAAGCTTTAAAGCAAGTTAATAAGAGTGACTCTTTTGCATTAGTTTGGGGAAGTGATTGGAATGAAGGTGTTGTTGGAATAGTAGCTTCTAAAGTTGCAGAGTATTTTAAAGTTCCAGCTATTGTATTAAGTTGTAAAGATGGTATCTGCAAAGGTAGTGGTAGAAGTTATGGAGATTGTGATTTATACTCTCTTGTAAGCACCATTAAAGATTACTGCTTAAAATTTGGTGGACATAAAAATGCAATAGGTTTAAGTTTTAAGCAAGAGAAATTAAATTTAATTAAAAGTCTATTAAATATAGAAGCATCAAGAGTTTGTAATAAAGAGTTTGAAGATAAGAGAGTTTTGGGTATATTACCATTTACACAGATAGATTTTGAACTCTTAGATATTTTAGATAAGTTTGAACCATATGGTGAGGGTAACTTAAAGCCACTATTTTTAGCAGATGTAGATATTTTAGATGCAAATGATGTTGGTGAAAGTAAAGAGCATAGAAGATATAGATTTAAAGATAGTAGTGGAAAGATATTTAGTGCAATAGAGTTTAGAAGTAAAAAAAAGTTTAATAGTGGTGATAGAGCTAAATTGATATTTTCTCTATCTAAAAATGAGTATAATGGAAACATTTATATAAATTTATTTGTAGAGGAGTTACAATGAGTAAATATAACACAATAAATAGAGAGAGTATTAGAGCAATGGTGGAGAGTTTTTACCCAACTATTTTGGCAGATGAAATTACAGCACCATTTTTTATAGCAAAAATTGGGAGTGATATTAATTCTAAAGAGTGGCAAGAGCATTTAGAGTTATTAACAAACTTTTGGGCATTTACTGCACTAGGAGATTTGAGTTATACAGGTTCTCCTCTAGCACCCCATTTTTCGCTTGAAGGTTTGGATAGAAAGGCATTTGAGAGGTGGTTAAGCTTATTTCATGAAGCTATAGATAGGGTTTATGAAGCTGAAGTTGGAGAGTTTTTTAAGCAAAGAAGTAACAATATTGCACGAAATTTTATGATTAACCTAGGCATTTCGTAACACTTATGTGAATTTACACAATTTTTACAACAATATAATTAAACTTATTAAGTAGATTGGTATAATTATTATATCGTTATCACAATTTAAGGAGATTAAATGTCGTTTGTATATGATATTGTTGTAGTTGGTGCAGGACCTGGTGGAATTGCTAGTGCAATAGAGGCAAAACTTAAAGATATTACTAATGTTTTAGTAATTGATAAAGCTGATAATCACTCTGATATGATTAGAAAATTTTATAAAAAAGGTAAAAGAGTAGATAAAGATTGGCAAGGTAAAAAGTTTGAATTTATTGGTAATGTAACATTTGAGGAGTGCTCTAAAGAGGAGTATTTAGACCAAATGGAAGATTTAATTCAAGAGCAAGAGGTTGCAGATAAATTCCTTTATAACCAAGAGATTTATGGTGTTCAAAAGGGTGAAGGTGGTCTGTTTGAGTTAGATACTCACAATCATGGGGTAATTGAAGCACATAATGTAATTGTTGCAATTGGTAGAATGGGTAAGCCAAATAAACCAGGATATAGATTCCCAGGACCAATTAGACCAGTTCTTAACTATAACCTATCTAAAGTAAAAGAGGGTGAAAAAGTTATGGTTGTTGGTGGTGGTGATACTGCTGGTGAGTATGCTTATGGTTTAGTAGATTTAGGAATGGGTTGTGAAGTAACACTAAATTATAGAAGAGCAGAAATTTCTAGAATGAATCCTATAAATAAAGAGATTACAGAGAGATACTTAGCAGAGGGAAAAATTAAAAATAAACTTGGTGTTGATGTTGAAAGCGTAGAACCAAGCCCAGTAGAGGGTAGAGTTCAACCTCAAGTTAAAGTTAACTTTACAGATGGAACTAGTGAAGTTTACGATAGAGTTGTATATGCACTTGGTGGAACAAGCCCTAAAGATTTCTTAAAAAATAGTGATATTGAGATGAACGAGTGGGGAGAGCCAATCTATAACGAAGAGACAATGGAAACAAATATTAAAGGTCTATATACAATTGGAGATGTAAATACAAGTGCTGGTTCTATTGCTCTTGCATTTAATCAAGCCTTTTTAGCAGTTAATGATATAGCATCTAAAAAAGATAAATAAATTTTATTTCAAAATGTCATAAAAATATAGCTACCTTAAAAAAATTAGTACAATTTGTACTAAAGGGGGTAGCGTATGAGAATATTCAAAAAAAAATCTGCACTAAATAAAGATAAATCCCTTACTAGTTCTGATATTATAAAAACTCCTAAAAATGGTTCTAAAATATCTCGTTGTATGGTAATTAATGGACCTATTAAGAGTTGTGAACCAATAGTTATAGATGGTATAGTTAATGGCGAAGTAGTTTGCGAAGATAGTGTTATAGTCTCTTCTGGTGCAATTGTAAAAGGAGAAATTTATGCTAAAGAGGTGCGAATAGATGGAATAGTTGAAGCACCAATAGAAGCAAACTTAGTTGCAATATCTAAAGATGGCTCTTTAACTGGTTATATGATTGTAACAGATGCTTTTATAGAGGGTAAAAGTGATGGAGATATTTTAGTTAAAGAGTCTTTATATATTCAAAAGGGAGCAAAAGTATCTACATTAGAGACAAAAGCTCAAGTTATAACTATATCTGGAGAGATTATTGGTGATATTATTGCATCAGAGATAGTAGATTTAAAAAAGAGTGCTATTGTAGATGGAAATATATATACAGATGAGTTAGAGACACAAAAAGGTAGTGTAATTTTTGGATTAATTTATAGGTATAATGAATATATAAGTAAAGATGAATTAAAAGTGATTGTATAGCTATATTTTAAAAAATATATAAACAAAAAGTTATATAATAATAGAGAGGATTATAATCACAAAAAAAAGGGGTAGAAATGGCATTTTTTAGTAGTAAAAAGAGTTCTTCTAAACAAGAAATTAAACCTATAGATAAACCAGAGCAAGTTGTTAAAAAAGAGGAGATAATTAGAGATATTATTAAAACACCGACAACAAATGTCTCTATGTTAAAAGATACTTTTAAAGTAAAAGCTAAGATAGATGGTAAGGGCTCATTAATAATAGGTGGAGAGTTTGAGGGAGATGTCTCTATAGATGATACTCTATTTATAGAGAAAGGTGCAACTTTTTCTGGAACAGTAAATGCAAAAAATGTAAAAATATCTGGAGAGTTTAGTGGAACTATATACTCTACTGCTACAGAAGTTACAGAGAGTGGAAAATTTAGTGGTAATATTAAGGCTAATAAAACATTTTTAGGTGGAGTAGTTGATGGTGTAGTTAACTCTATAGATTCCATAGAGATTACAAAAAGTGGAACTATTGAGGCAACAGAGTTTAAAAGTAAACAGATTAAAATAGAGGGCTCTCTTAAAGGAAAAGTAGTTGCAAGTGAACTTTTAGAAGTAACTAGTGGTGGTTCAATAGAGGGTGAAATTATTACAAAAGGTATTAGAACAGAGCAAGGTGGAACAATTATAGGTAATATTCAAACTTATGATAATAGCATACATAATAGTAATGATACATCTTTTGAAAGAGATGAGACTACTAATATTGATGATGCTTCTTCTCTTCTAAATTTAAAAGCTAATGATATGCAAAAATATGCAAGAAAAGATAAGAATAAGGCAATAAAAAGAATACCATCAGATAAAAAGTAAATTTTTTTATAATTTTTTATAAAAGTATTGAAAAAATAAAGAGTTTATGATAAAGTAGCCAAAGTTTTATAATCTAAAAATTAGAGGGAAATATGGCTATAAAAGTTGCAATAATTGGTGGTGGAGTAGCTGGTGTAACAGCTGCTTTGACTCTTGGAAATTTAGGAATAGATACTACTTTATTTGAACAATCAAAAACTCTAATTAGTGGACCACCATTTTGTCATCTACATGCAGGTGGTAATTTATATAGAGAAATATCTGATACTCAGTGTTTAACACTGTTGAGGCAATCTATAGAGTTTGCAAAGTTATATCCATTTGCAATAGATAAAAGACCAACTATTTTTGCTACACCAACTTATGACCCACATCAACCTATAGATATTTTACCAAGATTAGAGTTATTAAGAAAAGAGTATCAAAAGTTAATTAAAAAAGATAGCACAAACAAAGTATTAGGAGAGGCAAATAACTATTATGAGTTATTTAGTAGGGAGCAACTTGAAGAGATTGCTAAAAGAGAGATTATAGATAATCCAACCTCAAATGAAGAGTGGCTTATACCATTTGCAAAAAATTTAGATTTTAATAGTATCAAATTCCCTGTAATTGTTATACAAGAGTATGGAATAAATCTATTTAGAGTGGCAGCTAATAGTGGTTTAGCACTAGAGAGTATGAATAGTGTAGAGATTTTTAGAGAGAGTAAAGTTTATAATATTAAAGAGAGTAATAATAAGTTTAATATTTATTATAGTGGTAAATTTAGTGGAGAATTAGAGATAGACTATATAATAAACGCAGCAGGATTTAGAACAGGCATAATTGATGATATGTTAAATGTTAAAGAGCAAAGATTAGTTGAATTTAAAGCTGCATATACTACAAAGTGGGGGAAAAGGTGTAGTAAGTGGGCAGAGGTTGTTTTTCATGGTGTTAGAGGAACAAATCGTGGTATGGGACAATTTACACCATATTGTGGTGGTATTGTTCAACTACATGCAATGACACCAGATATAACGCTATTTAATGATGGTTTAGTTAGTAGTTCAGATAGTAGTAGTTACCCAAAGTTAGATAAAAAATATATAGATATAATAGAAAATGGTTGGAGTCAAGAGTTACAAGATAAAAGAACTAAAAGAGCAATAGAGTATTTGTCACACTTTTTTCCAAACTTTAAAGATGCAAAAGTAGGTGGTAAACCTCTATTTGGAGCTCAACAAATTCCAGGAGATGACCCAAGTTTAAGAGTTGCAGAGGTTTCATTTCCTAAAGAGAGATATGCAAGATGTGAAATTGTGAAAGTTTCATCTGTAAATGATATGGCAAGAGCAATTATAGAAGATTTGTCTAAATATTTTAAAATAGATAAAAAAGATAATCTATTTGATATAAGAGAGTTAAAACTTTTAAATGATAGTGATATTACCAAACGAGCATATGAAGTTGCCATTAAGTTAGGTTATCCAAAAATTATGGGTAAGAGGTGTAATAGATTATGAGTATCAAAGATAAAAATAAGTGGAATAAAAAGTATACAGAGAATCCAAAATTAATAGAGAAGAGAGAGCCTTCATTTTTTGTCAAAAAATATGCAACTGCTACAAATGGTGTAGATGTATTAGATTTAGCTTGTGGAGTTGGAAGAAATGCACTATTTTTAGAAGAGTTAGGCTTTAGAGTAGATGCAGTTGATATATCTATTAAAGCATTAGAGATTTTAAAAAGTAGAAGTAAGGGTTTAATAAATATTATAGAGGCAGATTTAGATGACTTTAAACCAACAAAGAGTTATGATTTAATCATCAAGTGTAACTTTTTAGATAGAGAGTTAATTAATAAAACTAAAGATGCTTTAAATAGTGGTGGAGTATATATTGTTGAGACATATATAGAAGATAAAGATAATGAAAAAAAAGATTCAAATCCAAACTTTTTATTAAAAAAAGATGAATTATTAAATATATTTAAAGATGGTTTTAAAATTTTAGAGTATAAAACATTTTGGAATGATAGTAGCGAAATATATAAAATGAGAAAAGCAGCAATAGTAGCTTATAAATTATGAATAAAAGTTTAATAATAATTCAAAATTCAAAATTTATAATTCAAAATTAAAATAGTTATTACACATACATTTTGCTATAATTATCTTATGAAAAAGATATTACTATTAGAAGATGACTTAATTTTACAAGAGATTATCGAAGAGTATTTAGTTGAGAATGGCTATAGTGTGGAGTGCTTTTTTAATGGTGAGAGTGCATTAGATAGTATATTATCAAATAGATACGATATGCTCTTATTAGATGTAAATGTTCCAGAGATTAATGGATTTGAAATTGTAGAGTATATTAAAAAAGAGTTAAAAAATACAACACCTGTAATTTTTATAACATCATTAACAGAAGCAAAAAATTTAGAAAAAGCCTTTGATTTAGGTGCAAATGATTACCTTAAAAAGCCATTTGATTTAGAAGAGTTAAAAATTAGAATAGAGCATCATTTAAGTAAATTTTCTAAATTAGATGAGATACAAGTAGCAGAGTTTGAATTTTTACCTAAAAAACAGATTTTAAAATTGGGAGATAAAGAGTTTAAATTAAAGCAAAAAGAGTCTCAAATTTTACAATTTTTATTAGAACAAAATGGAAATATAGTTAGTTTTGATGATATTATTTTTAATATATGGGGTGAAAATGATATGCCAACATATGCTACTATTAGAACTTATATTAAAAATTTACGCAAAATTTTAGGAGCAGATGTTATAGAGAATGTAAAAGGGGATGGATATAGAATTAAGTAGTTATGAAAAACGCTCTTTATATCGATTTTTATCTATATATCTTGGCTCAGTCTTTATTTTATTAATAATAATAGGTTGGCTATTTTATAACAATAATGCTATTGCACTAAAAAACTCTTTAAAGTTTGAAATGCTTTATGAGTCTCGCAAAATTGAGTCTCAACTTGCAAATGTAATGATGACAACAGCAATTATAGACCCCAAAGAGATATTAAAATCTGTTAAGAGTAAACGATTTAAAGTTGGTTTTTTTGATGAAAACTATAATCCAATATATAGTGAGTTAAGTGATAAGCCAAGTTTTCAAGGTAGCTTTGTTGTAGGAGATGAGAGCTGCTTTAGTATAATAAACCCACCATTTTTTGAGTTTTTACATGTTAAATATTTAATTTTACAAGAGACAGAGTTAAAGAATAAATTAATGGCTTTAAAGATAAAAATTGCTATCTATTTAGCAATATCATTTGCATTTATGGCATTAATTGGATACTTTTTAGCAAGACTATTTATGAAACCAATACGAGAAAAGATAGAGGATTTAGATAGATTTATAGAAGATACAACACATGAGTTAAATACACCAATTTCAGCAATTTTAATGACGATTGAGCAGTTAAAAGATATAGAACCTAAAAAATTAACAAGACTTAAAGCAAGTGCTAAAAGACTTAGTAGTATGTATAACTCTTTAGCCCATAGATTAGATAGTGAGGCTCTATTATCAAATAGAGTCTTATTAGATGTAGCAGAGGTTACAGCATCACAAATTGAAGAGGTTGAACCAATTGCTAAAGCTGCAAAAATAGAGATAGAGAGTTTTCTATCATCTTGTAAAATTAATATGAATAAAGAGTTACTTAAAAGATTAATTGATAATTTACTATCAAATGCAATTAAGTATAGTCATCCAAATTCAAAAGTAGAAGTGACTTTAGAAAATTGTATCTTAACTATCAAAGATTATGGAATTGGTATAGAAAAAGAGCAATTAAATGAAGTTATAAAAAGATATAAAAGAGCCAATAAAGATAAAGGTGGCTTTGGAATAGGTTTAAGTATAGTATCTCAAATTGCTAAAGAGAATAATATAGATTTTAGTATAGATTCTAAAAAGGGAGAAGGAACTATCGTTAAATTAAAGTTTAACTAAGTATCTAGTTCGAGGTTTCAAAAAAAAGCTTTGAGC
>CAYMGA010000033.1:0-10459 GCA_964389865.1 uncultured Nitratifractor sp. | reverse complement strand
AAGCAATAGACTATTTTAGTCATCTATCTGTTGCACCTGAATTTTATTCACATATAGCAGAAAATGATAAAGATTTTTCAAAAACTGAATATTTTCAAAAAATAAGTTGGCTTAAAAATGAAAATGGCGACTTATACGACCCAACTTACAAAGATATTTTGCGTGTAGCTTTTACTTTCAAATTTAATCGTGGTAAATTAAGTGATTTAGTTAGTTTACTTTCTGGAAGGAATTTTGAAACAAGAGAATATGAGGAGGAGATAGCAAAACAATCTTATGATACCTTAATTACAGGCATTAAAGATTTTATAAACGAAACAAATTTCAAAAGATTTTTAATGATTATTACATCTGCTGGATTTGTTGACAATCGTTTAATCAGGTCTGTAAATGCTATGAATTTTGCATATATTCTTTATTTAAAACTTAAAGAACAAGGGTATAATCCAGCTTTAATTGAGAAATATGTGAAAAAGTGGTTTGTATTAACATTATTAACCGGTAGATATTCTGGTTCACCTGAAAGTAGATTTGATTTTGATATTAAAAATATTTCTAAAAAAGATTTTGGTGATTATTTAAAAGAAATTGAGGATGCTCAACTTTCTGATGCATTTTGGAATGCTGAATTAATACAAAGATTAAACACATCAAGTTCAACAAGCCCTGTTTTTAATGTTTTTCTTGCCTCACAATGTTATTTCAATGACAAAGGATTTTTATCAAAAGATATTGCAGTTAAAAATCTAATAGAACAACGAGGAGATGTTCATCATATTTTCCCAAGAGATTTACTTAAAAAGAAAGGTTTAACAAGAGGACAATATAATCAAATCGCAAACTATGTTTATACTCAAAGTGAAATAAATATAAAAATAGGGAATAAACCTATTAAAAAATATTTGCAAGAAGTTAAAGAACAATGTAATGGTGGAGAGTTAAAATATGGTGGAATATCAGATTGGAATTTAATTATTGAAAACTTTAAACAAAATGCTGTTCCGTTAAATATTTTTGAAATGGAAATGGGTGACTATCAAGATTTTTTAATTCAAAGAAGAGAATTAATGGCTGAAAAGATGAGAAAATATTATGAAGTGATATAAAAAATAACATAGATAAATGTTAGTTTTAAGATACTTACGACTACTATTTTGATAGTAAAAAAAGAGTATAACTATGAATGAGATACTAAAAAGGGTTGTATTTGAAGAATTGTAAGGAAAGCAGTTATTGATTTATATTCTGCCAAACTAAGGTTTATAGGTTTAAAAGTGTGAAGGAGTAAAGAAAATAAATAGATAATATGATGGCATTTTTATACTATTTTAAAATTTATTAGTATTTAATTTTTATTCAATACTTAAGAGATTAATTTTTGTGATATAATTATAAAAAAGGAGGTACTATTATGAAATCTTTAATAGGTAAATTATTAATAATTGCTTCTCTTTCTACTTTAGGTATGGCAGATGAGTTTATAGGGACTTATTATGCTAGATTAGGTTATGCTGACCATTATAATAGTAGAGGGATGAGATTATATAGTGTTGCTGCTATTATAAGGCAAGATAGGTTTAATTTTCATATTAGGCATATAAGAGATCCTGAAGATACTTATGACCCATATTTTGATAGTAAAGAGAATAGGGCAACTATGGAGAGAATGTTAAGAAGGGGTTATATTTCAAGAAGTGCAAGGAGAGCAATTATTGATGGTAATCCTATTATAAAAGTAGATATATATAGACGACATCTTAATATACATTTGGTAAGAGAAGATGAACCTATAAGTGTTATTAGATAAAAGTATATCTATGCTAAAAGCCAAAGGCATAAAGCTAAAAGCTTTTTGTTTAGGCTGAAGGGGGAGTCAATGTCAATGAAATAAGCTTTATTTTATTGCTTAAAGCTAAAGGCAAAAGTGTAAATATTTTTCCTAGAACTTCTAAGTTAAGTATCATGTGTTTCATTTTCAATAAAGCCAAAAAATGGGGTGTAAAAAGCCTTCGATTCTGAAGAAAAGGCTTATAACCTGAGTTCGACGGAATAGCATAGCCACAGAAACTAAAGAATGCAAAGAAATTTTAAATCTAATTCATAGGACTACCCGTAGGTAATTTCAAGAGTTTTATTTGGAAAAGATTGCCCATTTTTGGCTTCCCTTCGGGCTTTATGAGCTTTCCCTTATGCCGATTCAAATTTTTTTGAATTAACCAGTTAGTCCTGCCTTGTGTTTGCACTCTCTTTGAGAAAAATTTAATTTAGCTAAAGATTAAGCTCATAAAGCTGTGGCTATAATATTCTGTCGAACTTAGGTTTATAGTCTCACTAAAAAGAATAAAATACTTATTTTATTATCATTACCCTCAAGTTAAAGAGTATAAGTAGTAACATAAAACTAAAATCTAATATAATATCAAGGAGTATAGGTATAGGGGTGTGAAGGGGTAGAGATAGTAAACCGATAATATGTTGTTACTTTCTCTACACCTCTTCTCCTTTGAAAGTTATTTATGTTTAATTTTTATTAGCTACTTAGTAGTATTAAAGAGTTACGCCTCTTACACTAATACAAGCTGGTAATTTAGATAGCTTTTCTATCAACTCTTTATTGATATTATCATCAACTTTAATAACAGCTAATGCTTGAGAGTTTTTATTTCTACCTAATCTAAAGTCTGCTATATTAATATTATATTTAGCTATAATTGTTCCAACATCTCCAATTACACCTGGTTCATCATTATTTTTAAATAGTATTAAGTTACCTTTTGGTTCTAAATCTAGTGTATAATCATCTATCTCTACAACTCTTTGTAGAGATTCTTCTAATACTGTTCCACTAAGTTTTACAACATTTCCATTTTGAGTAGAAACTTTTATTGTTATAAGATTTTTAAATCCACTATTATTAGTAGAGATATCTTTTTCGATATTTATACCTCTCTCTTTTGCTACAAATTCTGCATTTACATAATTAATTTGGTCTGCTAAAGATTCACTTAATACTCCAACAGTGGCAAATGTGCTTAATGAGTCAAGATGACTATTTATATCACCATCTGTTACTACTTTAATAGATTTTACTCCACTTTTTGTAATTTGTGCTGCCATATTACCTAATTTTTGAGCTAATTCTAAATATGGTTTTACAAAACTTGGTAACTCATTTTCTCTAATTGGTAAATTAAGAGCATTAGGATAAGAGATATTTCTTGCTGCTAAGATAGCATTTTCAGCTGATTGAATTGCAATATTTCTTTGAGACTCTTTAGTATTAGCACCTAAATGAGGTGTAACAGTAACGTTATTTAAATCTAAAAGTGGATGGTTAGTTGCTGGTTCTTTATCGAAAACATCAATACCTGCCATATATATTTTACCACTTTTTAAACCCTCTACAAGAGCTTCTTCTTCGTATAAACCACCTCTGGCACAGTTAATTAATACAACACCATCTTTCATTTTGGCAATCTCTTCTTTGCCAATCATTCCTATTGTCTCTTTTGTTTTAGGAGTATGAATTGTAATTACATCACAAGCTAAAATATCATCAAAATTTGTTGTATAGGTAATATCTAAATTAGTAGCTTTACTTGGGTCTATATATGGGTCGTAAGCTACAACATCCATCTCGAAAGCTTTTGCTCTAACACCTACACGAGAACCAATATTACCAAAACCAATAATTCCAAGCTTTTTATCTTTAAGCTCAATTCCATACCAATCTTGGCGTCTCCAAACTCTATCTTGTTTTAAGTTATTATGAGCATAGGGAAATTGTCTCATGCAAGAGAGCATATGAGTCATAGTAAGTTCAACTGCAGCTATAGTATTTGCAGTAGGAACATTCATAACAACTATTCCTCTTTTGGAACAAGCATCTATATCTACATTATCAACACCTACACCAGCTCTAACTATTGCTTTTAACTCTTTTGCATGCTCTAAGAGGTAGTTATCTACATCTGTTGAACTTCTTGTAATTATTACCTCTGCATCTGTGATTATCTCTTCTACTAATTTATCTTTTGGTTCATCAGCAGCATTTATATACTCTATATCGCTACTTTTTGCCAAAATATCTAAACCAGATTGATGGATATGATCACAAACTACAATTTTTATTTTACTCATAAAAACTATCCTATTTACTTTTTAATATTAGCTATATCACCTAGTGTCATAGTAGTGTCATCACTATACTGTGCTACAGCTTCTTTCTCTTTTTGTCTCTCTAATCTTCTTACAGATGCTCTAATTCTATCTTTTTTAGGGTCTATGAAAACTAAAACAGCTTGAATTTTTTGACCTTTTTCTATCTCTTCCATTTTTAATGGATAAAGGTCTTCGCTTCTAATTAATGCATCTACACCATTTTCTAAAGAGATAAATACACCGAAATCTTTTTTATCTTTTACTATTCCTTCTACAATATCACCATTTCTATGGTTAGCTGCAAACTCTTCTGCTGGTGATTTCTCTAATGCTTTTTTACTAAGTGATACTTTAGAGTTAAATGTATCTATATCGATAATTTTAACTTCTACTTCATCACCTTTTTTTAAGATATCTTTACATTTAACACTTTTATCCCATGAACACTCTTGGTTATGTAAAAGACCTTCTACTTCACCAACTTTAACAAAAGCACCAAAGTCTGTAACAGATGTTACTTTACCTTTGATTGTATCACCAATATTGTGATTTGCTTTAAACTGTTCTATTGGTTTTGGAAGTAATTTTTTAAGACTTACTCTAAGTCTTTTATTCTCTTTATCTATCTCTATAATTTCAACATTTATATCTTGACCAATACTTAAGTAATCTTTAGGGTGTTTTACATTTTTATCCCAAGAGATTTCTGATACATGCAAGAAGGCTTCTAAATCTTCACCTAAATCAACAAATACACCATAAGGTTCGATATTGCTTACTGTTACAGCAATTGTATCACCAACTTCTATAATCTCATCAATTTTATCCCAAGGATTAGAAGTTGCCGCTTTTATAGATAGAGAAAGGTGTCTCTTCTTTTTATCATAATCTAGCATTGTTACTTTAACTTCATCACCTTCATTATAGTATTTTGCAGGGTTAACTGGACCTTTATGAGATATTTCAGAGTAGTGAACTAAGCCATCAATTCCACCAACATCTACAAACATACCATAACTTGTTATCTTTTTAACAATACCTGTTACTGGTTCTGTAGCTTCTGATAGATTTTTAATTATCTCTTCTACTTTACTTTTTTCTCTTTCTATCAACTCTTTTCTTGAAACTACAACAGAGCCACTCTCTTTATCTACTTTAACAATAACAGCTTTTATTTTTTTACCAATAGGGTTTGTTTTATTGCTGATATAAGATAGAGTTCTTGGCATAAAGAACTCTAAGCCATCACAATCTACAATAAAACCACCTTTATTTTTCTTTGTGATTTTACCTTCTATAATATACTCTTGTTCTGGGTCATACTCTTCAATAAATTCATTCATTGCAGCTCGTTTTTGTGCAAGATCATAAGAGACTATTGGTCTTTCACCCTTGGAGCCTGTAATTACTACCTCTATTTTATCACCCTCTTTAAATTCAAGAGAGCCATCACTATTTCTTAGTTGATCTAAATAAATTATTGCCTCATTTTTACGACCTATATCGATAATCGCTTGATTATCATCCTCATTAATACTAACTATTGTTCCTTCTACTAAATCGCTTCCGCTATCTTCTTTTTTAAATGACTCTTCAAGCATTGCTTCAAAGTCAACATCTTCAATTTCGATATCTTCGAATTTCATTAACCTAACCTTTTTACCAAATATGGCAAATATTATACTATTTTTTATTTAAAAGGAGTAGAAAATAGCTAAATTATTAAAAAATTTCTTAATTACTGTTGGATATTTTTTCAATTTTGGCAATAACTTTTTGAATAATCCAATCTGGAGTAGATGCCCCAGCAGTAACTCCACAATGTTTTTTATTTATAAACCAGCTACTTTGAAGTTCATCTTCATTCTCTATATGGTAGCAATCATTTAAGTAAGTTTTGCATATAGAGTGTAATTGTTTTGTATTAGATGAGTTTTTACCTCCAATAATTATCATAACATCTACTTTTTGTGCTAATTTAGCTGTTGCATCTTGGTTTTCAAATGTTGCATTACATATTGTATTAAATACTCTAAGTTCAGCAACTCGAACAACTAGTGATGATACTATATTTTGATACATTTGTGGTTTTCTTGTAGTTTGTGCTACAACTGCAACTTTACTACCAAGAGGTAAGCCTATAAGCTCTTTTTCACTTAATATGATATGGGTTCTTTCAGGATTTACAGAGTAACTTGCAACACCTTTTATCTCTGGGTGATTTTTATCTCCAAATATAACGATGGTATAATCCTCTTTACTCATTTTCTCTACTATTTGTTGTGGAGTAGTAACATAAGGGCAAGTAGCATTAATAACTTTTTTTCCCTCTTTTTTAAGGGTTTTTAGCTTCTCTTTTTCTATTCCATGCGTTCTAATAATTAATGTATCATAATTTAGAGCATTATCAATATTTTCTACTAAATCTACATTAAAATCTTTTTTTAATCTATTTATCTCATCTTGATTATGTATTATTGGACCAAATGTTGCACTATTTGGATGTTTTTGGGCTATATCTATAGCTCTTTTTACACCATAACAAAATCCATAAGATTCGGCTAATTCAATTTTCAAGTTTAACTCCTGTAATTTTTTCTAGTATATCAAAAAAATTAGGAAAAGAGGTATCTATACACTCAATATCTTCTATTATTATATTGGTGTGCAATCCTGCAATTGCAAAACTCATAGCAACTCTATGGTCTCCATAACTATTAATTGTAGCATCTTTTAGTGTTCCACCAACTATTTCGTAGCCATCTTCATACTCTTTACATTCAATATCACAACTTTTTAAAGAGTTAATTACAGAACTTATTCTATCACTCTCTTTTACTCTTAACTCTTTTGCATTTTTCACAATACTTATACCATTTGCAACTGCCATAGCAATAGATAGAGCAGGTAGTTCATCTATTAACCAAGCTATATTAGAGTTAACCTCTACACCTTTTAACTCTCCACTATTAGAGATTATAATATCACCTATTGGTTCATATATATTCTCTTTTTCTACAAATTCTACTTTAGCACCCATTTTAGCTAATATTTTATATGCTTCTACTCTTGTTGGATTAAGAGTTACATCTTTTATAGCAACTTTAGCCCCTTTTGTTATTGCTGCTGCAACAGCAAAGAAAAATCCACTAGATGGGTCAGCAGGAACTTTTATATTTAGTGGTTCAAGAGCTTTAGATAGAGGGTGTATCTCTATATAATCTTTATTATCAATAGTTACATTTTTAATTGTTGCACCCATCCCTCTAAGCATTCTTTCTGTATGGTCACGGCTTAGTAGATTTTCTCTGTAATAGCTAATATTATCTGCATTAAGTGCTGCTAATATTAGAGCTGATTTTACTTGGGCTGAATCTATAGGAGATTCATATTTAAAAGATTTAAGTTTTGCTCCTCTAATATGAAGAGGTGCTTTATTTCCATCTTCTCTACCATCAATTTTTGCACCAATAGAGCGAAGAGGTTTTGTAACTCTTGCCATTGGGCGAGAGCGAAGATATTTATCTCCTGTTAATACAAAAGAGCCATCTATTCCACTCAAAAGACCACAATAAAGACGCATTCCTGTTCCAGCATTTCCACAATCTAGTATATCAAAAGGCTCTTTTAATTTATTGGGTGGTGTTATTGTTATAATATTATCTTTATCTTCTATTTTTGCACCAAGAAGTTTTGCAATATTTAAAGAGGCTAAGGTATCTTCGGCTCTTAAAAAATTTTTTATAGTTGATGGCTTATTACTAAGTAAAGAGAACATTGCACATCTATGAGATATAGATTTATCTGGTGCAATATTATCTATTGTTAGCTCAAAGCTATTATCTATTTTAGATATTTTTGCTATTTTCATCTAAGTTCTGCTCCAAACTTCTCTTTTAGTAGATTTAATATTTTTTGCATTACCTCTTCTATCTCTTTATCGCTTAGAGTATCTTTATCTGATTGAATTGTAAATCTTATAGTTAAACTCTTTTTATCACCTAAACTATCATCACTATATAGATCTAGTGGATAAAAGTCTTTAATTAACTCTTCCTCTTTTTTTAACTCTTGTAACTCTTTTGCTATATTATAAAAATTTAATTTTTCATCAATAACTATAGATAAATCTTTATTTACAGCTTGATAGTTTGATAGAGGTTTTGCATTAATATGTTTTGGTAAAATATCATCAAGATTTAGCTCTGCAAAGAATGTATCTTTTAAATTAAAATCTTTAGCTACACTAGGATGCAATTTTGCTAAATATCCAACCTCTTTATTATCTTTTATAATAGATGCACAAATATATGGATGAGCTAAATTATTTATTGGCTCTTTACCTCTTAATTTAAACTCTCCAATAATAGAGCCTAATCGTTTAGTAAAACTTGTAATATCTACTATCTTTGCTTTTGCACTGTTTAAAATAGAGGCTCTCTCCTCTTCTCCACTAAATAGAAAAGTAATTACCTCTTTCTCTTCTCTTTGATGGTTATATACTATTCCCTCTTCAAATAGGGCAATAGTTTTTTTACCATATTTAGCATTTTGGCTTGCTGCTTCTAATAAGTTTAATACAATAGTAGTTCTTAATGTATTTAACTCTTTTACAATAGGATTAAGCAACTCTAACTTTTCATCTAAAACTTCACAATTATACTTTTGTAATAAATCTTTATTGGCAAATATATATGTAAGAGCTTCAAAAAAACCGGCACCTACTGCCTTGTTTCTTAAATCTCTAAGTTTATCATATTTTAATTTTGTAGGAGTTATTCTATTTTTCTCTACAATAGTTGAATGAATAGAAGTAATATTATCAATTCCATATATTCTCATTACCTCTTCGGCTATATCTTGAAGATTTTTAATATCGTGTGCATGTAATGGAATCTCTGCTACATAAGAGTTATCATCTATTTTAGTTAATTCAAAGCCAAGAGATGAAAGTATAGTTATAATCTCTTTTGTTGGAATTGGGTTTCCAATAATTGCTGTAAGTTTATATATATCGATAGCAATTCTTCTTGCTTCGATTTGATTGCCAACTGCAACTTCTCCACTAGAGAACTCAATATTACTACCACTTTGATAAATAGTTTTTTGTAATACTTTTATACCATCTACTACTCTTGGTTCACTACCTCTTGAGCTATTATAATATAGTTCATCACTCTCTAACTTATTGCTTGATACAATATCTACAACCAAATCAGGCTCTATATAGCTTGTCTCTAGTAGTATTTTAGTTGAGTTACTATTAGCTTTAAACTCCTTATTTTGGCTAATTCCAACTAAGCTAAGTTCTCTATTATTAGATACTACAGCAATAGCTCCATTATCTTTTTTAACTATTTCTATATTAACTCTATTATCTTCACTTATTTTATTAAAATCATATGCTCTACATAGTGAGCCAAAAGAGTGTGTAGCATATCTTGTTAAAATATCTATATCCTCTTTTACATCTATACCTACAAATGCTAAACGAAGTCTATTTAAAAAGTTTGATGTTAAGTTTTCTACAGAGCAAATAGAGTAATCTAATAGTAACTTTTCATCTACTTTCAAGTTTATATTTAACTCTTTTGCAACACCAATTATAGACCTTTTTTTAGGTTCAAATTCAATTGGTTTTATATCTTTATTAAATGCTGCTGCTAAATCTCTAGCAACTCCATGAATATTTGTGCAATCACCTCTATTTGCTGTTAATTCTAACTCTATTGTGGTATCTGCAAACTTAGGATATTCATTTAGCTCTTTACCAACTACTAACTCGCCTATACTATCATCTAAAATCATAATGCCATCTTCTAACTCTGGCAAACCAAGCTCTGTGCTAGAGCATATCATACCTAAAGACTCTACACCTCTTAGTTTTGCTTTTTTTATCTTAAAATTACCAGGCAAAACAGAGCCAACTGTTGCAACTGCAACATACTTAGCATTAACTACATTTTTAGCACCACAAACAATTTGAACAACTTCACTTCCAACATCTACTTGGCAAACATTTAACTTATCGGCATCTGGATGTTTTTCGCACGATTTTACTTCGCCTACTACAACTCCTTTAGGAATTATATGCTCAACTATAGAATCTACCTCTAAACCAATTTCGTTAAATCTTTTATTTAATGTATCATTATCAATATCGCTTATATCTATATACTCTTGTAACCAACTTCTTGTAACTATCATCTAAACTGCTCCAATAAACGAATATCACCCTCAAAGAGTGTTCTTAAATCTGGAATTTTATGAATTAACATTGCAAATCTCTCTACACCTA
>CAYMGA010000032.1:0-10498 GCA_964389865.1 uncultured Nitratifractor sp. | reverse complement strand
TATACTCCTAAAATTTTTTTGCAATTTAATTGTAACTAAAATTAACTTTAATTTAATATGTATAGTATAAATAAAGCGTCATATACCAAATAGTAATTAAAGTTGCAAAGATTAATGTAGCCCAGAATGCTTTTTTACTGAATATAGCCCAAATTGATAATAGTATATATGGTATGATTAAATAATTTGGCATATCTATTTTAACTGAAGTAGTAGGTAGATTAAATAACCATAAAAGTAAGCTATCAAAACTACCACCTAGACCAATTAAATGTAAAATTGCAACTATTGGATAAAATATTATAAATATAATAGATAGAGGTGGAGACATCAATTGCCATATAGAGGTATTATTAAAAAAGTAGTGTCCTATGGGAAACATTAATAAAAATATTCCAACAGGTATAGCAATAAGTGTTATAAACCAAGGACTTTTATCACCAAGCCATTTAATAACTAAAAATATATAAAAAACACCAGTAAAAGAGAGTAAAAAGCCTAATGAAGCAATCAATTTAGGTGCAACTACTAAAATTACAAGCACAGCAAATGCTAAAAATTTAAAGCTTAATAACTCTAAACCTAAAATCAAAATAAACCAACCTATTAAAAGCATTACATAAGAGCGAATCAATGCAGGTGGAGCACCAACAAATAGAGTAAATATTGCAAGGATTAATAATACAATTAATCCTAAATCTATATTTCTATATCTCCAAGGAAAATATTTTGCCTGAAAATATCTATATGGAATAAATAAAGCTCCAAAAATAAGTAACCATAAAATACCTAAATGAAATCCACTAATGGCAACCAAATGTGATACACCCAAAAGAGATATTTTCTCTCTTAACTCCCTATCTAGTGGGTCAGCTAAAAATATAGCATGATAAAATGTTTTTACATTATCATAGCCATTATGTTGTCTATTTATTAACTCCCTTAAATACGCTTTTGCATCAAAACCATCTTCTACATGCTCTACTACTTCACCATAAGCAAAAAAACCTCTTAAATAGTCATAAAGGGTTGTATTTTTCTTTAATTTTAACTTTACCCTAACCCAATCAAACCTTTTAGGAGGCTCTCTATTTGTATATATATAAAAATCTAAACCATCAGTAGAGTGTAATTTTAATAAATAAGAACCCTTTTTATAACCTCTTCCATCATATATATTTAACACTTGTGCTTCTGTATAGTAAGTTGGTAAAGATTTAATGTGTAAAAATCTTTTATATTCAAAAGATAATCTAACTATTATAATAGATATTAATAAAAGAGCCACCAATATAAACTCTTTTCTATTTTTAAAAAGAGGCGGTGGTGCTAACATACTAAATGATAGGGGCTTCTATTTTGCCCTCTGTAGTGTCGTAATCGCCACTTTCAAATACAACTTCAAAAGCTGCACCTTTTGGTTTAGCATCAACAAATCTAGTAAATCTCTTATGAAAAATAAGTTCAACTGTCCCTGTTGGTCCATTTCTTTGCTTTCCTATAATTAACTCTGTCTCATCATCTGCTCTTTGTCTTAACTCATCATAGGCTTGTTGTAACTTTTGAACTTTTTCTGCTCCAGCATCTTCTGTTTTTGCTTTCTCTAACTTCTCTTTTAATTTAGACTCTTTGTAAACATTATCTCTATATACAAATAAAATTATATCTGCATCTTGCTCAATTGCTCCAGATTCTCTTAAATCACTAAGCATTGGTCTTTTATTATCCCTACTCTCTAAGCCCCTATTTAATTGAGATAAGGCAATTATTGGTATCTCTAACTCTCTTGCAAGTTGCTTTAAACCTCTTGATATTTCACTTATCTCTTGCTGTCTTCCAGCATTACTAAATTTACTATCACCACTCATTAACTGCAAATAATCTATAATTGCAAGTGAAATTTCTGGATGCTGAGACTTTAATTTTCTTAATTTACTTCTTACATGATGAATTGTTGCATATCCTCCATCATCTACAAAAAGTTTTCTTCTACTTATATCATCAGTAGCAGAAGCTAATCTACTCCACTCATCATCTTGTAAATTACCAACTCTTAAAGCCTGTAAAGGTATAGATGTTTTTGCACTAAGCATCCTAAGCATTAATTGCTCTGCTGGCATCTCTAAAGAGAAAAATGCAACCCCTTCATTTCTCTCTATTGCCTTTAATGCCATATTTAATACAAGTGCTGTATTGTGTGTTACTGTCATATCTTCAAGTAAAAATCTATGATTTCCATCTAATACAAAACCATAATAATCATCTATTTTATCTTTTTCTATTTTTATACCAGTATGTCTAAAATCTCTATTAGCTTTTAGCACTCTTGCCTTTTTTCTTAGAATTTTAGTTGGGATTTCATCTAAATTACCATAAATCCTTACCCTATAAACTATACACTCATAATCTCTACTCTTTAAAGTTGCTTTTTTCTCTTTAATAGAGACTCTAAATCCTAATGTATCTGCAAGATATTTTATATTTTGTGCTAATGTTTTACTCTTTTGAATAATTTCAAAAACATTAAATTTAATATCATAATATCCATCGCTATCAATTAAACCTGCAAGAAGTTCCAATCTATTCTCTTTAGAGTTTGCAATATATATATGAGGAATATGTTTATTTTCTAATAAATTTAATTTTCTTAACTCCCCTTGTAAAGAATCTACAATACCATCTATATTTGTTATTCCATACATTATAGATTTTCCAGATATTGCATATCGATGAAGCTTTTTATCTAATCTAAAAGCATACTCTTGTAAATACTCTACTACTTCTTTATCTTCAGTTGCAATTCTAATATCACTGCTTCTTCCATCACCAAGCCAAATACCAAGAAAATATGGTTCAATAGGAAGATTTTGTTCTTTAAAATCTACTGCAACTTTATAACCTTTATAGTTACTTTTAAACTTATTACTTTTAGACAAATACTCTTTTAACTCAATATCTAAAATATCACCATGCTTATATTTTTTACTACTTCTTGAACGCTTTAGAGATAAAATATGAGACTCATTTACTCTATAATTAATCCCTTTATTTTGTTTAACCCAATACATCATCTCTCTTCCACGAGCTAAAGAGAGAACTCTTCTTGGTGTTGAATCATCACCCATTAAAAGATCACCAATTTTAATATCTTCTACTCTTTTAAGAGTTCCATCATACATTACAACTTTGGTTCCTTTGCCTAAACATTTCCCCATTGCTGGTCTTGCTGCAATAATTACTAAATCACCTTTACCAAAACCACTTGTTTTATCATTTAAATTCTCAAATCCTGTATCAACACCAATTAATTTAGAATTACCAAGCTCCTTTAACCTTTCTATCTCTTTTAGCATATCTACTGTAATTTGTTTAGAGTCTTTAAAATCTTCACTAACACTATCTTGAGTAATTTCATAAAGCTTTTGCTCTACTCTATCCATAACTTCAGTAGCATCTAAATCATCTTCTATTGTAAGTTTTTTAATTTGTGTAGCAAGTGTAACTAAAGCCCTCTTATTAGAGTAAGCTTTAATCTCTTGAATATATGCTTTTGTATTTGTAATAGGGTTAGCACCCATTACTTCAATCATTGCAATTTCATCAAATTTATCTGCTTTGGTAAGCTCTTTTTTTAAAAACTCTTCATCAATAGGTAACTCTTTCTCAAATAGAGTCTCCATTGCCTCAAATAAATATTGATGAAATGGCAAATAAAAATCAGTAGGTTTTAAAAAAGATACAACTTCTTCATAAATTTCAGGGTCAAAAATAATAGCTGAAAGTACAGCTTTTTCAATATTTAAGTTATACAACTCTTCCAAAGCATACCTCTAATCTATTTTATAATCTATTTTATCTTAGCAATTTTAGCCAACTCTTTTAATATAGCTTTATTCTTTTTATCTTCTACCGAAATTATATAATCGGCTACTTTTTTATAATCTTTTTTTCGCTCTTTATATAATGCTTTTGCTTTTTTTAAATCTTGAAAAAGTGGTCGTTTAGCTAATTTTGACTCTGCATTATCTGCACTCTTTAAGCGATTATATATCCACTCAAAAGAGGCATCTAATAACACAACTTTACCTATTTTATTGATATTATCAACTTTATAAAACCCTCCTCCACAACTAATTAAAGTTCCACTCACACTATTTTCTAACCAGTTTGCAGTCTCTTGCTCTAAACTTCTAAAGTAACTCTCTCCAAATTTAGAGAAAATTTTTGATATTTTTCTATTCTCTTTAGACTCTATTAAATCATCTGTATCAATATTATATACTCCATACTCCTTGGCAAAAGCTCTTGCAATTGTCCCCTTGCCAACACCCATAAAACCAATTAATAAAATATTATATTCCATCTTAACCCCACTAATTAGATATATAATTATATCTAATTAATATAAGTTATGCGTAAATTGACTCTTTCCCTGCTTCTATTGCTAATAATCCATAAAATAGAGCTCTATATTTTCTTCTATTAGATGTCCCAATTTTAGTACAAACTCTTTGAATCATCTCATCTAACTTCTCATTAGACTCTTCTAACCCTAGCTTTTTCTTTAGATAGTTATTTCTAATTCTATCTAACTCACTTTTATCTCCACAAGCTACAATCTCTGTATCTGCTCTATAAATTGCAGGTCCTAAAGATTTTGCTATATTTGCAATATACTCATCGCTTAAACCTAGATTCAACTTCTTGTTTTCCTCTTGATATAAAGCAATTTTGTCATCTAATTTACTCATTTTATTTCTCCTCTTTATAAGTTATAGTATATTATACCACTTATAGTAAGGAAAAATCAATATATATGTCATTTTTTTATATTTATTAATCATTTTACATTATATTCATATATTGCACCCATTTAATGGACACTAAAATACCATTTTTAAAGTTTAGAACTATCTATTGTTATTACAGTATGAACATTTCCTCTAGGGTTAAAGTCGGCAATAACCCTCATCCATTTGGGTTTTAATTTATTATATAGTGTATCAAAAATCTCATTTGCACTATTTTCATGACTAATATATCTATTTGCAAAACTATTAATATATAACTTTAGAGCTTTAAGCTCTATAACTTTTTCATTAGGAGTATAAGAGAGCTTAATTGTAGCAAAGTCTGGATACCCACTTCTAGGACACTTACACATAAACTCTGGTAACTCTATATCTATTACATAATCTTTTTTATGCTCATTTGGCCAATAATGTTCCTCTTTATTTATATCAAACTCTAAAATCTCTTTTTCTCCATATTTTACTTCGCTACTTTGCATCTACTTAAATCCTTTTATCTAACTTAGTGATAAGATAAACCAAACTACAATCTTAACACTTAACACTCAACACTCTATTTATACATCTAAATGTTTTACATCTTTTGCATGTGTCTCTATATATGCACGGCGAGGCTCTACCTCATCTCCCATAAATAGAGTAAATGCTTCACTAGCTTTTTCAAAATCTTCTATCTTAACTCTTAAAAGTCTTCTATTAGTAGGATCCATTGTTGTCTCCCAAAGTTGTTCTGGATTCATCTCACCAAGACCTTTATATCTTTGAATATATGCACCTTTTTTAGCACTCTCTTCTATTTTTCTTAAATCTTCTAATAAATCTCTTTGCTCTAACTCTTCATTCATATACTCTTTAATCTTTTGATAGATATAGACAGCTTCATTATAGTGTGGGCTTGTAAATAAGTTATCATCAATGATAAGTTCTTCTAGCCCCTCTTTTGTTTGAACATAATAGTGTAATCTCTCCTCTTCAATACTTTTATTCAAAATATTATAACCTAAATTATCTATAAATGCTTCTAAATCTTTAGCTAACTCTTGGCTACTTTTACCTGCAACATCAGGATTTTCTATCATATATCGTAAGACTTCTACCATTGAAAATCGCTTATCTAACTCATTAAGAGTTAATTGATAATAGGCTACTAATTTAAATAAAGATATAACATCTTCTCCTGCTAATGTCTCTAACTCAATAGCCTCTATCCCTTTTTCTATTAAAAAATCTTTTAAGGCTTTATCATCTTTAAGATAAGTCTCATTTTTACCCTTTTTATAACGATACAAAGGTGGTTGTGCAATATATAAATAGTTATTTTCAACAATAGGTTTTAAAAATCTAAAGAAAAATGTCATCAAAAGAGTTTGAATATGGCTTCCATCTACATCGGCATCGGTCATAATAATTATCTTATGGTATCTTAATTTATCTTCATTAAACTCATCACCAATCCCACATCCAAGAGCTGTTATCATATTTTTAATCTCATCTGAACGCAAAATTTTATCTAACCTTGCCTTTTCGACATTTAATATCTTACCCTTTAGTGGTAAAATAGCTTGGAATACTCTATCTCTTCCTTGCTTTGCAGAACCCCCTGCACTATCTCCCTCAACTAAATATAATTCACTTATAGTTGGGTCTTTGCTTTGACAATCTGCTAACTTACCAGGCAGTGTTCCTACACTCATAGAGTCTTTTCTCTTAACTAAATCTTTAGCTCTCTTAGCTGCTTCTCTACCCTTTGCAGCTAAAAGAACTTGAGCCATAATAGCTTTTGCTTCTATTGGATTTTCTTCTAAATACTTATTTACTCTCTCATAAGTAAATTTTTGAACCAAAGGACGCACATAACTAGAGCCTAATTTTCCTTTTGTTTGCCCCTCAAATTGTGGTTCTGGAACTCTAACACTTACAATAGATACAAGTCCCTCTTTAGTGTCATCTCCACTAATTTTTGTATTTTTCTCTTTAGCATTTGCATTCTTAGAGATATAGTTTGAAATTGCTCTTGTAAGTCCTGCTCTAAAACCAGCTTCGTGTGTTCCCCCCTCACTTGTCTTAATATTATTTACAAAACTAAGAGATGAATCTTTATCACTATTTTGATACATAAAAGATATATCAATCTCTATATCATCAGCTTTGCCCTCAAATAATTGAGCTGTAGATAGTGGCTCTTTTGTAGCCATATCTTCAACAAATTGGCGAATACCACCCTCGAAATGAAACTTCTCTTTTGTTCCATCTCTATCATCTTTAAACTCAATAGTAATTTTTGGATTAAGGTATGCTAACTCTTTAAATCTCTTAATTAAAATATCTTTGCTAAAAGTAGTAGTTTCTGTAAATATAGTCTCATCTGGCCAAAACTCTATTTTAGTTCCTGTTTTTCTTGGGCTATCACCAGTAATCTCTAAAGGAGTTTGTGGAATACCCTTCTCAAACCACTGCTCATGAATTTTACCATCTCTAAAGATAGTTAAATGTAACTTCTTTGCTAAAGCATTAACAACAGATACACCAACTCCGTGCAAACCACCAGAAACTTTATATGTATCTTTATCAAACTTACCACCAGCATGTAAAACTGTTAAAACAACAGTTGCTGCCGAAATCTTCTCTGTTGGATGTTCAGCTACTGGAATACCCCGTCCATTATCTTCGATAACTGCAGAGCCATCACCTGTTAAAGTAACTTTAATATAGTTACAAAAACCTGCCATCGCTTCATCTATAGAGTTATCTACAACTTCATAAATTAAGTGATGAAGCCCTTTACTAGCAGTATCTCCAATATACATACCAGGACGCTTACGAACAGCCTCTAAACCCTTTAAAACTTTAATATTACTAGCACCATAATCTGCCATTAAACACTCCGTTACTAATCTATAATATTATATCTAAATATCTATAAGAACTCCCCTGCATTAGCCCTTTTTGTTGCTTCTACACCTATATTTTCTACTTTTTGTACTTTATCGTTTTTAAGTGCTTCTATAGCCCATCTACCAATCATTACTGCATTATCCGAACAATACTGTAAATCTACTTCTAAAAACTCTTTATTAAATAGTTTACAAAGTTCTTTAAAACTATTTTTTATATAAGAGTTTGCACTAACACCACCAACTATTGCAAAATATTTAGATTTATCCTCTTTAAATATCTTTTTAGATTTTTGAATAAGATGCTTAATTACTGCTAACTCAAAAGATGCAGCTATATCTCTTTTATCTTGCTTAGTTAAATTATCAACCCCACCTAAAGCCTCTATTTGTAACCTTACAGCATTCTTTAGCCCAGATAGAGAAAATGCTATTAATGGAGAGTTTTGCATAGGCACAGGAAAGCTAAATCTAGCTCTATCTCCCTCTTTTGCTAAAGCCTCTATAATAGGACCTCCAGGATAACCTAAATTTAACATCTTAGCTACCTTATCATAAGCCTCCCCTACACTATCATCTACTGTTGTAGCCAAAATCTTCATTTTATCAAAACTATCTACTCTTAAAACTTGAGTATGTCCACCAGATACAAGAAGTGCTAATAGTGGTAAGCGCTCCTCTTTTTCTATAAACAAAGAGTAAACATGCCCCTTTAAATGGTTCACTCCAATAATAGGTAAATTTAAAAAAGTAGCTACCGATTTTGCCATGGCTACTCCCTCATGCAAAGATACACTAAGCCCTGGATGAGTTGTAACCCCAACTGCTCTTATATCTTTAAAATATGGCTTTAACTTCTCTAAAAGTTTTGGCAAGGCAACTGCATGTAAACGACTTGCAAGTTCTGGCACAACACCTCCATACTCACTATGCTCTAGCTCTTGAGAAATCTTTAAATGCTCTACAACCTCTAAAGTCTCAATATTAGTTAATGCAATAGAGCTATCATCACAACTACTCTCTATACTTAAAATTAAATTCACTTCTACCTCTTTAAAAAATTATACCTCTACAGGATAAACAATCTTTCCATTATACTCAAAATAAAGGTCGTTTTTGTTAAAATCTATATGCTCTTTTGTCTTTATAAGCTTTATTGAATTTCCATTAATAGTATCTCTTTTTACAATACCACTGTGACTATTAATTATAACAGGGTATGAACTAGTATTCAAAACCCAAAAATCTGTAAAATCAATCTTATCACTATTTTGCCTCTTAACTCCAAACTCTTTATTACTAGCAATCCCTTTTAACAAAAATATATCATGATAAAAATTATTTGGATACCCCTCTTCTACCAAATTCCCATTATCATCTCTTGAAACATATGCAATTATATCTATATTATCAGCTGTCTTTTTATTTATAAGCGAATATAGCCTCTTTTTATCAAACTCTCTCTCCATTTTAGGATAATAGTAGTATAAATTAATATGTCCATTTAAAATCTTATTATAAAACTCATCAAAATATTTATACTCATCTTTTATCTTCTTCTCTTGTAAAAAAGTTGATAATTTTTTACTAAATTGTTTTGACTTGATAGATACTCTTTTATTAACAAGTGGGTCAAATACTTTTTTATTAATTAATCCAATATATTCAAAAAAGTTATTTAAAATATCACCTATATAGTTAAAAAACCTACTAATTATATTTTCTGGGCCTAAATATTTTTCTAATAAGCTCAAAATATATGATAGTGCAAAGACTTCAAAAATTGGTGAAAACCACGAATTTGTAAGCCAGATAAATACCTTAGCTATCACAACCCATAATATCTTAAAAAACCCTATAACTACTGCTTTTAACTCCATAAATAGAGCTATATTTACAAGTATATCAGTAGCATACATTACCCATATCCCTATTAAAATAGGTATAAATATCAAAATAATATTTTTTATCTTCCTTTTAATATTGATTGCTCTATAATATTGAACAAACTCAATAAATGGCTTTTTAAGATGAGATATAATATGTTTTTCTAACCACTTTGAGAACATATTATCTAAAAACCACCTCTTTATTGCAAGTAAAAGAGCTTGAATTATAGTTAAACCATTTATAAAGTGTAAAAACTTTAACTTACTAACTAACCATAAAGAGATAATAGATGATTTAAACATAAGTGCAACTGCTACGGCATATCCAATAACATATTTATACGATATTGGATGCACTTGTGACCATATTGCTAAAATAATAGTTGGAACTACAATAGCAATTAAAGCTTTATATCGTCTTTTCATCTACTCATCAATATCTACTACATCAGTTGCATATACACCTGTAAGTCTCTTCCATATAATTGAAGCATTTAATCCTATCCATATAATCAAAGCTATACTTAATGTCCCTGTCCAACCCATTTGTGTACTATTTGAAAAATCTAAAATTCCATACTGATTAAGCCCCCAAATAAATGCAAAAATTGTCAAAACAGTAATTAATGCTCCAAACTTACCAATAGATTGTAAAATTGACTTAATTGCTAATATCCATAAAACAACCATTATAATAATTGCAAATGGTCTAAAACCACTAAATATACTACTTAAATCTGAACTTATATAGTGAATAAAATGATGTCCTGTCGGATTCCATGTCCCAATAGCTAAAGCTAAAGATAAAAGAAGTGTAACCCACCACCTCAAATGTGATTCAATATTGCCTTTTTTAGTTTTATTTCTTTTTATAAAAATATCTTTTAACATAACTTATCTCCAT